>NZ_JAOQJL010000001.1:0-145130 GCF_025566965.1 Blautia ammoniilytica
GTATCACCCAACTTATTACTGTTGTTCTCGCAGATAAGATCAATCACCACGAATATATTCGAAGCTTAAAGCCTCTCATAGCGTAGGACTTACCAACTTAATAAGCCCTATGGCTTATTTAAGTGGGCCTAAAATATTTCGTCATTTAACGTTTCTGCATTTATCATCTCCATTTATTGTGGATAACTGCTCTCATATTTCAAATTTGAGTTTCGCAATTACCTAAGGATAATCATCTTATTCAGGCATTTGTATGATCGGCATTGGCCATATGGTAGATCTTTTCCATATCTTTCATATTCAGCTGCATGAACGCCCCAATGGTACGTGTATCCTCAAAGCTGCAGCGAAAGGCAAGATCGTGGATCTGGCTGTCGGTTAGATCCAGTCCAAGCTGATGAAGGCTGGTAGGCATCTGGATGGAACGGAAGAAGTCCTCCATAGCCTGAATGCCCTGCAGGGCTGTTTTTTCAAAATCCAGTCCACAGGGAATGTGAAATACATTTGTGGCAAATTGGGCAAAGCGCTCCGGGTTTTCTTTGTATACGTATCTGGCCCAGCTTCCCCATAAAGCAGAAAGACCTGCACCATGGGTCACATCATATTGACCGCCCAGTTCATGTTCCAGCTGATGGCAGGCCCAGTCGCCGCCTCCTGTTCCACAGCCGGTAAGACCATTGTGAGACAGGGAACCGGCCCACATGATTTCTGCCCGCGCATTGTAATTCCCAGGTTCATTCATCAGGATCCGGGCATTATAGATAACTGTCTGCATAAGAGATTCGCTGATGCTGTCAGTTACTTCCATTGTTTCAAGATTTACGAAATATCGTTCCATAGTATGCATCAGAATATCTACACATCCGCTTTCAGTTTGATACTGAGGAAGTGTATAAGTAAGCCGCGGATTTAAAATGGCAAATTTAGGACGGCACAGATCGGTTTTTACGCATCCACGCTTTAACCAGCCGTCTTCGTTGGTGATCACAGCGGAACTGCTCATCTCACTGCCTGAGGCTGCGATGGTAAGGATCACGCCAATAGGAAGGCAGTCTGTTGGAGTTTTTTTCTTCAGGAAAAAGTTCCACACATCGGTCCAGGGATTGGCAGCACCATATCCAATGGCTTTGGAAGAGTCGATCACACTGCCACCGCCTGCTGCAAGGATAAAATCCACCTGTTCTTCCCGGCACAGACGGATCCCTTCGTAGACCTTGGAAAGCCGGGGATTAGGTACCACACCTCCAAGAGTAACATAGGATACGCCTGCTGTGTCCAGACTGTCTGTAATTTCTTTTAAAAGGCCGGACCGGACTATGCTGCCACTTCCGTAATGAATCAGAACCTTTTTATAATTACCTTGTTTTAAAAGATCCCCGATCTGGTAATGAGTATCTTTTCCAAATATGATACGGGTAGGAGTATAGTATTCAAAATTTCTCATAATAATCCTTTCTCATAATTGATAATCGATAGTTGTTATATTTGTTTCCACCTATGTGCAAGCACAGGTGGCTTTAGACCTTTTGACACTGTAATCATTACATTCTTATTAAATCAAAAAAATGATCATTAGTCAAAATAAATTGCAAAATCTTCATAAAGCTTCATAAGAAAAGAAATAAATCAAAAAGTTCTTGTGAGACGGACAAATGTCTTTTTATTGTTGACATATACCATGAAACCATATATACTATAACTTGGTAACGCTTTAAAAGAAAAGAGAAAACTACCCTTATGTTATAGGAGGAGCAGGAATGTATTCATTTGAAGAAATCCAGAAAGTAGATCCTGAGATTGCAGGGCTGATCAAGTCAGAAGTTGAAAGACAGAACTCCCATATTGAGCTGATCGCATCCGAGAACTGGGTGAGTAAAGCAGTTATGGCAGCTATGGGAAGCCCTCTTACCAATAAATATGCAGAAGGATATCCTGGGAAAAGATTTTATGGTGGCTGTGTTTGCGTGGATGAAGTTGAGACTCTTGCTATTGAACGGGCAAAGAAGCTTTTTGGCTGTGAATATGTAAATGTTCAGCCGCATTCCGGTGCACAGGCCAATATGGCTGTATTTTTTGCAATGCTGAAGCCTGGAGACACAGTGCTTGGCATGAATCTGAACCATGGAGGGCATTTGACACATGGAAGTCCGGCAAATATGTCCGGAACTTATTTTAAAGCAGTTTCCTACGGTGTAAATGATGATGGTGTGATCGATTATGAAGAAGTTGCCCGTATTGCCAGAGAATGCAGACCTAAGCTGATCGTGGCAGGTGCAAGTGCTTATGCAAGGATCATTGATTTTAAGAAATTCCGTGAGATTGCAGATGAAGTAGGGGCATATCTGATGGTTGATATGGCACATATTGCAGGACTTGTGGCAGCAGGACAGCATCCAAGCCCCATTCCTTATGCAGATGTGACTACCACCACCACTCACAAAACACTTCGTGGACCAAGAGGGGGTATGATCCTCAGTGATGCGGCCACTGCCAAGAAGTTTAATTTTAACAAAGCAGTATTTCCTGGGATCCAGGGCGGTCCGCTGATGCATGTGATCGCAGCAAAGGCTGTTTGTTTTAAGGAAGCACTGGAACCGGAATTCCAGGAATACGGAAGACTGGTAGTAGAAAATGCAAAGGCTTTATGTGCTGGTCTTATGAAGAGAGGTGTGGATATTGTTTCCGGAGGAACAGACAATCATCTGATGCTTGTAGATTTAAGAAATCTGGGAGTAACCGGAAAAGAGATGGAGAACCTTCTGGATGCAGTGAATATTACCTGCAACAAAAATGCCATCCCAAATGATCCTCAGTCTCCATTTGTAACAAGTGGTGTACGTCTTGGAACACCGGCTGTTACATCCAGGGGAATGAAGCCGGAGGATATGGATGTGATCGCAGAAGCCATAGCTTTAATGCTGAAAAGCAGGGATCATCAGGAAGAAGCAAAGGCACTGGTGAAAGGACTTACCGATAAGTACCCACTGGTTGGTTAATTTTTTACAATTGCAAAGAACATTACAAAGAACCTTTTGGATTAGACGGGAATGCTCTGATACAGAAGGTTCTTTTATGTGCAGGCCTGTCTTGATTTTAAAGGGCGTGAATGTTAAGATAAGGAGAGTTGACAGAGATTCAGGAGGAACTTGATTAATGAATAAAAGAAAATGGATATCTGTGATAGCTGCGTTCTGGAGTGCCGCTGCTATTGCCCTGTCAGGAGAGTTTGTAGAAGCCAATGGCCTTTTAAGGACACTGAATAGTGAATTAAATGGGATACGTTTGGACAAACTGATCGTATTGGCAGCGCTGGTTGCGTTTTATTATAAAGTGTGGGACAGGTTCGTGGAAGAAAGTAAGTGGATCACCCATCTTTTGGCTGCGTCCTTTTCGGTGTGCATGCTGATCGGTATCAGTTATTCCACGCAGGGAAGCTGGGTATTTTTTATGGGTAACCGTAAGCAGATGGTGATTGCTTTCCTTGCTTTTGCAGGGTATTTTATTCTGTTTGACGTGACTCTAAGCATATTTTATGGCTGGCTGTCCAGATTGAATCTGTATCAGATCAGGGCAAAGAAGCCGTTGCCTGCATTTGCTCAAAAGCACAGCCACTTGTGGGCGTTCCTTGTAATTTATCTGTGCTGGCTGCCGTGGATCATTGTATTTTTCCCTGGCTCTGTTCCGGCAGATGGATACAGACAGCTGGATATGTACTTTGGCGGTGAGAAGTTTACTACAAGGCATGCCTGGGTGCTGACTATGTTTGTAGGACTGCTTATGAGTATTGGCAGGCTGATCAATGATAATATGGGAGTTTTTCTGATCATACTGGTTACATCTCTTCTGGAATGCTACTGCTATTCCGGTGTATGCAGCCGTTTGAAAAAATGGAAAGCACCAAAGCAGCTGTATGTAGGTTCTGTACTGTTTTTCGGTCTGATGCCTATGTTTGGTACTTATGCCCAGACTGTGATCAAGGACAGTATGTTTAGTGCAGTATTTGCTCTTTATATGGCATTGTATGCAGAATGCGCTATTCCTGCGCTTCAGAAAAGAAGCGGCAAAAGACTGTCATCACAGCTGATACAGCTTGCCATTGTGGGGATACTTACCTGTTTCTGCAGGAATAACGGAATTTATATGGTCTTTGTTTCCATGGTTTTCCTGATCTTTTTTGTGGCAAAGAGACAGAGACTGGTGGTTCTGGCGCTGGCGATTGCAGTGTTTGGATGTTATTCGGTTTCTGAGAAAGCGGTGGCACCTGCTCTTGGCATTTCTTCTATATCCAGCAGGGTTTATTTTTCCATTCCTTTCCAGCAGACTGCCAGATATGTGCGATCATATCCGGAGGACGTTACAGAAGAAGAGAAAGATGCCATCAATCAGATCCTGAATTATGATCAGCTGGCGCAAAGATATAATCCGGAGTTGTCTGATCCGGTAAAGGCCACTTACCGCACCGGGAATATTACAAAAGAAAAGCTGATGAATTATTTCAAAGCCTGGTTTTCCATGTTTAAAAAGCATCCTGGGGTTTATATTGAAGCAACCCTTCATAATACTTACGGATATTTTTATCCATTTTACCATAATACGGCACAGGGACCTTACCGGCTATATAATAAAACCTTTACAGAGTATCAGTTTGAATATGACTATGTGTTCCCAAAAGAAGCCAGGAGTGTGATGGCTCAATATGCATATTTGTGGAGAAATGTTCCCGGGTTTGCCCAGATCAGTAATTCCGGTGCATATACCTGGATGCTCCTGATCCTTGCAGGCTACCTGTTTTACAGGAAGCGTGGAAAGGGGATATTGGCTTTGGCAGCACCGGCTTTGAATGTAGCTATCTGTGTTGCTTCTCCGGTAAATGGAATGTTCCGCTATGTGCTGCCGCTTATTGCATGTATGCCGGTAGTTGTGTACTGGTGTATTGGATACGGAGAAAAGGAATTTACAGATAAATCAGAAGAAAGCAGGTGATTGCTTGGAAAAAATTGTGATCATAGGGGACGGACCGGCAGGGATTTCCGCTGCCTTATATGCAGCCAGAGGGAATATGGAACCATTGGTGATCAGTATGGGAAGCAGTGCCCTTGATAAAGCCGAACTGATCCAGAATTACTATGGCCTGTCAAAGTCCATGACAGGGAAAGAACTTCATGAAACCGGGATTTCTCAGGCCAGAGAGCTGGGAGTCCGTTTTATGGAGGCTCAGGTTCTGGGAGTCAGCGGATTTGATACCTTTGAAATTAAGACAACGGCAGGGGATCTGGAAGCAGAATGTGTGATCCTGGCAACTGGCAGCCAGCGTAAGACCCCAGGGATCCAGGGATTGAAGGAGCTGGAGGGCAGAGGTGTCAGCTATTGTGCAGTATGCGATGCTTTCTTCTATCGTGGAAAAGAGGTGGCAGTGCTGGGAAATGGAGAATTTGCTCTTCATGAAGCAGAAGAACTGGCACCCATGGCATCGAAGGTGACTATTTGCACCAATGGAAGTGCACCGGATTTTTCCGGAGAGGCAAAATTTCCTGTTAATACAGCAAAGATCCAAAAGATTCAGGGAGATGATCAGGTTACGGGGATTTGTTTTTCACCGGAGGTCAGTGCAATGGATACAGAATCTGCTCAGGCAAATATCCTTCCGGTGGCAGGCGTTTTTGTGGCTTCCGGAACTGCAGGCAGTGCATCCATTGCAAGGCAGATGGGGGCAGTCCTTACAGAAAAGGGCAATATACAGGTCAATGAAAATATGGAAAGTACCATTCCTGGACTTTTTGCGGCAGGAGATTGTACAGGCGGACTTCTTCAGGTGGCAAAGGCTGTTTATGAAGGCGCGAAGGCAGGACTTTCTGCGGTACAGTATGTGCGCACAAGAGCCAGGGATAAATAATAGAAGTACCAGTAAAGACCAAAAGTCTGCCGGATCATCTGAAAAGATAAGATTTACGGTATCACAAAAACAAACAAT
The DNA here is from genome assembly GCF_025566965.1 of Blautia ammoniilytica. Lineage (NCBI taxonomy): Bacteria > Bacillati > Bacillota > Clostridia > Lachnospirales > Lachnospiraceae > Blautia > Blautia ammoniilytica. The sequence continues at coordinate 5,972 of NZ_JAOQJL010000001.1, forward strand.
AAGGAGGAATGCTTTATGGTAAAGACAGTTACAGTACAGAATTTTGAAGAGGTAGTTCAGTCAGAGAAAACGGTTTTGCTTGATTTTTGGGCAACCTGGTGTGGTCCATGTATGCGTCAGGGGCCTATCGTGGAAGCACTGGGAGAAGAAGGCTTTGCAGTAGGCAAGGTAGATGTGGATGCACAGCCGGAACTGGCACAGAGATTCCGGATTATGAGTATTCCTACATTGATCGTTTTTAAAGACGGAAAAGAATACAAAAAAATGATCGGCCTTACATCTAAAGAAGAACTGAAGGCCCTTCTTCAGGAATAAAGGTCCAGACGAATATGAAGATCATTCTTGCTGCATGTAATGCAAAATACATCCATTCCAATTTGGCAGTATATGATCTGCAGGCTTATGCCAGGCAGTATCAGCAGCATATTCTTTTAAAAGAATATACCATCAATCAGCAGAAAGATGAGATCATGAAGGATTTATACGAGGAAAAGCCGGATGTGATCTGCTTTTCCTGCTATATCTGGAACATCTCGTTTGTAAAGGAACTGGCGGAAGACCTGAAAAAGGTGCTTCCGTCTGTACCTTTTTGGGCAGGCGGGCCGGAGGTATCCTTTGATGCAGAAGCCTTTCTTGCGGCCAATCCTGCATTTGACGGTGTGATGGTGGGCGAAGGAGAAGAAACCTTTCTGGAGCTTGCCGGATACTATGTGGATCATAGGAAAAGCCTGGAACAGATCCGGGGGATCGCATTTCGTAAAGAAAACCAGGTTCTCCATAATGGATGGAGAGAAATCATGGATCTTAGCAAGGTCCCTTTTCCATATAAGGATCTGCAGGATTTTGACCATAGGATCATTTATTATGAAAGCAGCAGGGGCTGTCCTTTTTCATGTAGCTACTGCCTGTCTTCTGTAGATAAAAAACTGCGATTCAGAAGCCTTGATCTGGTGCGGAAAGAACTGCAGTTTTTCCTGGATCATAAGGTGCCACAGGTAAAGTTTGTGGATCGTACCTTTAACTGTAAACATGATCATGCCATGGCAATCTGGAAATATATTGTTGAACATGATAATGGGGTCACTAATTTTCACTTTGAGATTGCAGCAGATCTTTTGCGGGAAGAAGAGCTGGAATTGATGGCCACCATGCGTCCGGGACTGATCCAGCTGGAAATCGGTGTACAGTCTACCAATCTGCAGACGCTTGAGGCTATCCACAGAAAAACAGATTTTTCAAGGATATGCCAGATTGTGGAAAGAATCCACAGCTTTGGCAACATCCATCAACACCTGGATCTGATCGCAGGACTTCCATATGAGGATTATGACAGTTTTCATCATTCCTTTAATGATGTATATGCATTGCGTCCCCAGCAGTTTCAGCTGGGTTTCCTTAAGGTTCTGAAAGGGTCCCTGATGAAGCAAATGGAAAAAGAGTATGGCATTGTACATAAAGAAAAAGAACCCTATGAGGTGCTTTCCACTAACTGGATTACTTATGAAGATGTTTTAAATCTGAAAAAGGTGGAAAACATGGTGGAAGTGTACTATAATAGTGGACAGTTTGAAAATTCATTAAAATATGTGGAGACTTTGTTTCCTGACAGCTTTACCATGTATGAAGCTTTAGGCAGGTTTTATGAGCAAAAGGGATATGACTGTATTTCCCATAACCGGCTGCGCAGATATGAGATCCTTCTTGAATTTATAGAAAGCCTGAAGCAGGGAGATGTACAAAAAGGTGCAGACGCACTTGTGTTGGATCTGTATCTTCGGGAAAAGCTGAAAAGCCGTCCATCCTTTGCAAAAGACCAGAAAGCCGAGGAGAAAAAGATATGGGCATACCGAAAACAGGAAAATATTCCAAAGACAGCTCATATCCAGGTGTTTTGGGATGGAAGGGTTCTTTTGTTTGATTATGAGAAAAAGGATCCGCTTACAGGTAATGCACTGACAGAAGAAATCAGATTATAGGAGGTTCGATGTGATGGGAATGTTTGATCCGAAGAAAAGAAAACTGATCACTGCGGTGATCGCTATCATTCTTGTGCTGGCAATGGTGATTCCTACTGTGCTCTCTCTCCTGCTGTAAACAGGATAGGGGAGGAAAGCAGATGAAACTTAAAAAACAGGTCATGGAAGTGCTGCAGCAGGAAATAACAGGGAGACTGAAGCCAGGGGATGAACTGGTGGTTATTGGTGCTGTGGCTTTGGAAGGCACAAGACTTTTGGCGAAAGATAAAAAGACAATGCTGGAGATGCGCTTTTCCCAAGGGTTTATCCAGGATATGTTATACGCCAGGGAGAGATACGGTGTCCAGGATTTAACAGAAAATGGCTTTGTGTGGAAAATGGCAGAGGCAGCAGGGGCAGATGTGATCTATCCTATGGGTGAAGGCGGATTTTTAAGCGGCCTCTGGAAAGTAGCAGAGGTATCCGGCGCAGGACTTGTGGCAGATTTCAGGAAGGTTCCCGTCCGTCAGGAAACTGTGGAATTATGCGAGGTACTGGATCTGAATCTTTACAGGCTGCGCTCTGATGGCGCCTTTCTGGCAGGTATCCCATCAGGAGAGGGACTGGTGAGAAAATGTCAGGCGGCTGGACTTCCTGCTGCGGTGATCGGACAGGCAAATGCGAGAAATGACCGCCTGTTGTACAGCGGTGAGAATTTCCGTTATCTTGACCGTCCGGCAGAAGATGAACTATACCAGCTGGGAGTCAATCCCCCAGCTGATATAGCCTCCGGCAGGATTGCAGAGGTGCGCAGGAGAAGTATGTCATGCAATTGCATGACGCGCACCTCGCAGCAAGAATGCCGAGGCATTCTTGGATGATCCCCCGGCCAGCATTGTGAAATGCCAGGCTGGGGCTTTTTAAATAACAGGAGGATCCTATTATGGCTTTAAATATTGTATTACATGAGCCGGAAATACCGGCAAATACCGGAAATATCGGTCGTACCTGTGTGGCAACAGGTACCAGGCTGCATCTGATCGAGCCTCTTGGCTTTCATTTAAATGAAAAGGCTATTAAGCGTGCTGGGATGGATTACTGGAAAGATCTGGATGTGACCACTTATCTGAATTATGAAGACTTCCTGAAAAGAAATCCAGGAGCAAAGATTTATTATGCCACTACCAAGGCACCACAGACTTATACAGATGTGTCTTATGAAGAGGACTGTTATATTATGTTCGGAAAAGAAAGCGCAGGGATTCCGGAAGATATCCTGGTGGATCATCAGGATACCTGTGTAAGGATCCCGATGATAGGGGATATCCGTTCCCTGAACTTAAGCAATTCTGTGGCCATCGTGCTTTATGAGGCATTACGTCAGCATGATTTTTCCCATATGAATCTGCAGGGGCATCTAAGAAATTACGAATGGAAATAGGCCATCAGGCCTTTTCCAGAGTAAAGATAAACTCTGTTCCAATGCCTTCTGTACTGACCACATCAATATTCTGGTCATGGGCATTGATGATTTCTTTTACAATGGAAAGACCAAGTCCGGTACCTTTCCTGTCTTTTCCACGGGAAACGTCTGTTTTGTAAAAACGATCCCAGATCCTGGAAAGACTATTCTTGGGGATTCCACAGCCATGGTCTTTTACGGAAATAAACACACGGTCATTCTTTTCTGTGGTTTCTACTTCAATGGAGGATTCATCATCACTGAATTTTACTGCATTGTCCAGAAGATTGTATAGTACCTGCTGAATCTGTTCCATATCTGCATTGACAAACAATTCTGTACCTGAAAGGATTAATTCCAATCGGATCCGGTGTTTGGTACATTCTCCCTCAAAAGCTTCCGCTGTTGTTTTGATGGTCTGATTAATATCGAATTTCTGTTTATGCATGATCCGCTTCTGCACGTCCAGATCATTCAGGGTAAGCAGGCTGCGTGTAAGCTTCTCCAGCCGATTAGCTTCAAAAGAAATGATATTTAAGTATTTGCCCTGCATTTCTACCGGGATGGTCCCATCCAGCATAGCTTCCACATAACCTTTGATAGATGTAAGAGGAGAGCGGAAATCGTGGGAGATGTTGGCAATAAAATGTCTCTGATATTCCCCATTCCGATTCAGCTTTTCTGCCATATAATTCAACATATTGGCAAGATAACCCATTTCGTCATCAGAGGTAACAGGGATTTTGTAAGATAGATTGCCTCCTGCAAATTCAGTAGTACCACGAATGATCTGGGATAAAGGCCTTTGCACATGCCAGTGGTAAAGCAGCAGTAAAAGCAAGGTGGTCAGGTAAATACACAGAAAAAGGATTTGCATGATCTTAAGGAGCCCGCTGCGGTTCTGATAAAGGAAACGCATCTGATAATGGATGGCCACATAGCCTTTTGTTGACATATCAGCTGTGATGGGGGCGATCACGCTCAGCCTTGGGGAAGAGAAAAAACCATAAAAATCCCCTATCTGATAATAGCTTCCGCCCCAGGCTGTAGGATCAAAGGATTTTACAGGGGCTGGGAAATTGGAGGCTGTTTTATCTGTGTTTACAATAATTTCATTCTGATTGTTCAGGATCCAGATTTCCGTATCCTGGGCTATGGCTATAGAGGTCAGGCTTTCCTGTATGGTATCCAGATTGTAACTGGAAATATTATGAGTCACTGTTTCATTGGAGGCAATGGAAACTGCCTCCTGGTAAAAGGACTCACTTAAGGAGTGTTCCAGATGCTTTTCAATGAGACGGGAACCGCCACCGGTTACCAGCAGAAAACCGGTAATGCCAATCAGGATGTAACAGAAGATAAATTTCCTGGACAGAGAAGCTTTCATTCGCTTTTTACCTCAAATTTGTATCCGATTCCCCACACAGTTGCTATGGACCAGCTGGGGTGATCTTTGATCTTTTCACGGAGACGCTTGATGTGAACATCTACGGTACGAGTATCACCAATATATTCATAGCCCCAGATATGGTCAAGAAGCTGTTCCCTGGTAAAAACCTGATTTGGGGAGGATGCCAGGAAGTAAAGCAGTTCCAGTTCCTTGGGGGGCATATCCACCTGCCGTCCCATATAGGTAACAGAATAATTGGTAAGGTTTACTGTAAGGTCAGGATAGCTTACACTTTTCTCGTTGGAAGGGACGGCAGGAGATTTTACATTAAATCTGCGGAGTACTGCCCGGATCCTGGCTACCAGCTCCTTGGAATCAAAGGGTTTGATCACATAATCATCTGCACCAAGCTCAAGGCCAAGGACCTTGTCAAAGGTTTCTCCTTTTGCAGACAGCATGATAATGGGAATATCAGATACATGACGGATCTCACGGCATACCTGATAGCCGTCAATCCCAGGCAGCATCAGATCCAGCAGGATCAGATTGGGGTGGAAAGCATGGAATTCCTTTAAAGCCTGCTCTCCGTCATTGACGATCTTTGTCTCGAAGCATTCTTTTGTAAGATACAGGGCTACCAGCTCTGCAATATTGTTGTCATCATCTACGATCAGGATTTTCTGTTTGGATGCCATTTCATTTCTCCTTTCACTTCTTGAATTCAACAATAGTCACACCTGCATCTCCCTCGCCAAATTCACCCAGGCGATAGGATGCAACCCGTTTATTACGTCTCAGGTAATCGTGCACACCCTTGCGCAGGGCTCCGGTACCTTTGCCATGGACAACTCGTACTTTGCTTAAGTGGGCAAGGTAAGCATCATCCAGATATTTATCCAGGATTGCAATGGCTTCATCAACAGTTTTGCCAAGCAGATTAATCTCTGTGGAAACACTGGAGGACTTAGACATGCGGATCTTTCCTGCACCGGTTTTCTGAAGTGCAGAAGAGGAGATCACAGGCTCGTCTACCAGTTCCAGATCTGAAATATGAACTTTGGAACGGATGATCCCGGTTTGTACGAAAAGAAAGCCTTTGGAATCCGGACGGCTGCTGATGGTACCGGTCAGGTTCATGCTCAGGATGCGAACCATATCTCCAAGGGAAAGATCTTTGGCAGAAAGCTTTTTCTTCGGTTCCTTCGGCGCAGCCTTGATGGAAAGTGCATTGTCCGCTTTATTCATTCTTGCCCGGATATTCTGGCGTTCTTTTTCGACTGCTGCAGTATCCACATGGTCTTTCTGAAATTTATGGAAAAGCTTCATGGTCTGGTCGGCATATTCCTTTGTTTCTGCCAGGATACGTCTGGCTTCCTCGTTGGCATTTTTCAGTATCTTGTCCCTGCGCTCATCCAGCCTTTCCTGTTTGGTTTCCAGTTGTTTTTTCAGTGCTTCGATCTGTTCTTTGTATGCCTCGATCTGTGCACGTTCGTTTTCAATAGTTACTCGGCTGTTTTCCAGGGAAGTAAGTACATCCTCAAAAGATTCATCCTGTTCGCTGATCTGCTGTTTTGCTTTTTCAATGATAAAATCAGGCAGTCCAAGCTTGGAAGATATGGCAAACGCATTACTTTTGCCGGGAACACCGATCAACAGCCGATAGGTAGGACGTAAGGTTTCTACATTAAATTCACAGCAGGCATTTTCTACACCAGGGGTACTTAAGGCATATACCTTCAGCTCGCTGTAATGGGTGGTAGCCATGGTACGAATCCCTTTCTCATGAAGATAAGAGAGAATGGAAATGGCAAGTGCAGCTCCCTCTGTAGGGTCTGTACCTGCTCCAAGCTCATCAAAAAGTACCAGGGAATCACTGTCTGCTTCCTTCAGGAAAGAGACTACATTGGTCATATGGGAAGAGAAGGTACTTAACGACTGTTCAATACTCTGTTCATCCCCAATATCTGCATACACCTGATGGAAAACGGAAAGCTGGGAGCGGTCCATGGCAGGGATATGAAGACCTGCCTGCCCCATCAGAGTAAGAAGTCCTGCAGTCTTCAAGGAAACAGTTTTGCCACCTGTATTAGGACCGGTCACTACCAGAAGATCAAAATCATCCCCAAGGCGCAGATCGATAGGAACTGCTTTTTTGCGGGGAATGAGAGGATGCCGGGCCTGCTTCAGCCGGATCCTGTGCTCAGTATTGAAAATGGGTTCAGTTCCATTCATATCCATGGCAAGGGATGCTCTGGCAAAAATGAAATCCAGCTGTACCATGATCTCCAGGTCATCACGGATCTGATCCGTATAGGCAGCAGCCTGGTTACTTAACTCTGCAAGGACTGCTTCGATTTCTTTTTGTTCCTGAAGCTCCAGCTCCCGGATATCATTATTCAGCTTTACAATGGCCATAGGCTCAATAAAAAGGGTAGATCCTGTGGAGGACTGATCATGGATCATTCCAGGAACCTGTCCCTTATATTCTGCCTTTACAGGAATACAATATCTGCCATTACGCATGGTGATCACTGCATCTTGCAGATAGTTTCTTGCACCTCCGTTGACCAGGGAAGTAAGCTGGGTGTGGATCCGGTCATTGGCGATCTTCATGCTGCGGCGTACCTTCAAAAGACCGGGACTGGCACTGTCACTGATCTCGTCCTCGGACAGGATACAACGGCGGATCTCTGCAGAAAGAGGAGTAAGAGGGGAAAGCTGTTCAAACATTTCATCCAGTGAATCTGCCGGATGGTCACCTCGTTCATTCCGGGAGTAAGCTTTTACCCTGGATGTGTTCTCCAAAAGGCTGCAGATAGACAGAAGCTCAATGATCCCAAGTGTACTGCCGATCTCCAGGCGTTTCAGTGAACCACGCACATCTTTTACACTTCCAAAAGAGATGCTTCCTTTCTGGAAAAGACGGGACAGTGCATCCCGTGTCTGAGCCTGCATAAGCTGTATCTGTACAAGATCTACGGAAGGGAGCAGATCCCTGCAAAGCTCTTTTCCAAGAGGGGAGGAAGCCTTCTCCGTAAGCAGCTGTATGATTTTATAATATTCAAGAGATTTTAATGCTTTTTCGTTCACGTAAATACATCCTTTTTTAAAATTATTATATTTGGAGATTTCATAACTGTGAGGGTAATGAATAGTTACGAAATTCTTTATGCAACTCTGACTTTATTTTACATGATTTTATATCGGATGAAAAGGAAAATGTGAAAAATTATTCATGAAAAGTTCACACTTTCCTGATAAAATACATAAGTCTAAGTTTTGCAATGCACAGGAGAACAGCACATTATGGGAAAGGACATGAACATAAAGCCAGAAAATGAAGACTACCAGTTTATGAGAGAAACCATTAAGAAAAGACCTAACGATCGCAGGCGCTTGTTTAGAAAGGGCCTGATGCTGTTTATTGGCGGAGTCTTCTTTGGATTGTATGCGGCAGGTGCTTTTGCCTGGGCATTGCCTGAGTTTGCAGAGCGTTTTGCAGAAGAGAAGGGACTTGTTTCTGCTGTGAAGCTGACCACTGCATCTTCAGATGGGCAGGCTGAGACAGAGGAAAAAGAGAATACAGTATCAAATACAGATTTAAATACAGATTCATATACAGATTCATATACAGATATACAGGGTGGAATCGGTCTTACACAGGATTCCAGCAGTCTTGAGAAAGCTACAGATCCGCTGATCAAATATCAGCAGATTTACCGAAGAGTTCTGGATGTGGCCAAGAAGCCCAGAAAGGCATTGGTGAGAGTGACAGGCATATCCGGACACTCTGATCTTCTGGATGCTTCCATTCTTCGCTATGAAGAGGGGGAGGGGATCATTTTTCTGGAAAGCAGTTCCTGTATTTATATATTGACGAACTGGGAGCCATCTGAGAAGACCAGCAGCCTGCAGGTTACATTTGCAGATTCCAGTACTGCCAGGGCTCATTTATGTCAGACAGATGATGCAACCGGTCTGTCTGTTATGTGGGTTCGCACATCTGAGCTTTCAGACAGTACCAAGAAGGCAATTTCAGTGGTTTCCCTTGCACAGTCTTTTGCACCGGAGCAGGCAGAACCTGTGATCGCTATTGGCAGTCCTTCTGGGGAGTTTGATGGAGTGCTTTATGGCATAGTTACTTCAACATCAGGAAGGTTTTCAGCGGCAGATGCAGAGTACCAGCTGATGATTACCGATATCCAGGGATGTATAAGCAGCAAGGGTGTACTGATAAATACAAAGGGTGAGATCGTAGGTGTGATCAAAAAGAATATCAGGGAGGATGTGAATGTGATCCAGGCATTTTCCATTTCACAGCTTCGGTCCCGTATTGAGCAGATGATCAATAAGCAGGCACCCCGTTATCTTGGCATATATGGTGTCAGCATTCCAGCGGCAAAGGCAGCCAGCCTTGGTATTTCAAAGGGCATATACATAGAGAAAGTTGACAAGGATTCACCGGCTATGGCGGCTGGTATCCAGCGAGGTAATATTATTACTGCACTGGACGGCAGTCCGGTAAGTGATATGCAGGAATATAGTACATATCTTCAGAACTGCGAAAACGGTTTGGAGATCAATATGCAGATCTCCAGGTACAGCGGGGACGGAGAACTGGGGAAAGTAGAACTTACCGTTAAGGTAAATGAAAAATAGGCAGGATCAATAGAGGCCTGGATCAGAAAGAGGCAGAACATGCGTTATATTAATGAGTTACACGAAGGCGACAGGGTAAATGGAATATATCTTTGCAAACAGAAACAGTCTGCAATGACTAAGAATGGAAAACCATACGAGAACCTGATACTGCAGGATAAAACAGGTGTGATCGATGGAAAGATCTGGGATCCCAATTCCAACGGGATCGATGATTTTGACGGACTGGATTACATTGAGATCATCGGAGACGTGACCAGCTTTGCAGGAGCCATGCAGCTGAATATCAAGCGGGTACGCAGGGCGTTCCCTGAGGAATACGATCCGGCTGATTATCTTCCGGTAAGTGAGAACAGCACAGATGACATGTATCATCAGCTGGTATCTATGATTGACAGTGTGAAGAATACATATCTGTCTGCACTTCTTCATAAGCTGTTTGTGGAGGACAAAGATTTCTTAAAGTCTTTTGAGGAGCATTCCGCTGCCAAGACAGTTCATCATGGTTTTATTGGCGGTTTGATGGAGCATACATTAAGCGTGACCAGGCTTTGTGATTATATGGCAGGTGCATATCCGGTGATAAAGAGAGATCTTCTGATTACGGCTGCCCTGCTTCATGATGTAGGCAAGACCAGGGAACTTTCTTCCTTTCCATTGAATGATTATACGGATGAGGGTCAGCTTTTGGGGCATATTGTGATCGGTGCGCAGATGATCCATGATCTTGCAAAGGAGATTCCAGGATTTCCGGTTGATCTGGAGAACCAGCTGGTCCATTGCATTCTGGCTCATCATGGAGAACTGGAATACGGCTCTCCCAAGAAGCCGGCGCTTGTGGAGGCAGTTGCACTGAATCTTGCTGATAATACAGATGCAAGGATGGAAACTCTGACAGAGGTATTTGCTGCAGACAAAGGAAAGAAAGAATGGCTGGGCTTTAACAGGATTTTTGATTCCAATTTAAGAAGAACAGGAGACATGTGATTCATATGGAATATCGCAAGAATGATCTGGTAACATTGAAGATTGAGGATTGCGGCGTGGACGGTGAAGGCATCGGGAAAGCAGATGGCTTCACCGTTTTTGTAAAGGATGCTGTGATCGGGGATACAGTAAAGGCAAAGATTATCAAAGCTAAGAAGAATTATGGCTATGGAAGGCTGATGGAGATCATCAAACCTTCTTTATTCAGGGCAGAGCCAGAATGTGCATTCGCCAGACAGTGCGGAGGCTGCCAGCTGCAGGCCCTTACTTATGAGAAGCAGCTTGAATTTAAAGAAAAAAAGGTTAGAGGTCACCTGGAACGGATCGGAGGTTTTACCCAGATTCCCATGGAGTCTGTCATAGGGGCAGAGCATCCTTTTCATTACAGGAACAAGGCACAGTTTCCTGTGGGGATGAATAAAGAAGGCAGGATCATTACCGGTTTTTATGCAGGCAGGACCCATACCATTATTGAGAACAGAGACTGTGCCCTTGGAGTAAAGGAAAACAAGCAGGTGCTGGATTTAGTGATCGATCATATGGAAAAATACGGGATCCAGCCTTATGATGAGGTGACAGGCAAAGGTCTTGTCCGTCATATCCTGATCCGTTATGGATTTTTTACAGGACAGATCATGGTATGTGTGATCGTTAATGGGGACAGGCTGCCAAAGGCAGAGATCTTATCCGGGCAGCTTCAGCAGATCCCGGGAATGACCAGTATTTCCATCAATATCAATAAAAAACGTAATAATGTGATCCTTGGGGACAGGCTGGAGGTTTTGTGGGGCAAGCCATATATTGTGGATAAGATTGGAGATATTTCTTATCAGATCTCCCCATTATCCTTTTTTCAGGTAAATCCCTATCAGACAGGGAAGCTGTATGCAAAAGCACTGGAATATGCACAGCTTAAAGGAGAAGAGAATGTGTGGGATCTGTACTGCGGTACAGGAACCATTTCTCTTTTCCTTGCCCAGAAAGCCAGATTTGTTCGTGGGGTGGAGATCATACCGGCTGCCATTGACAATGCCAGGGAGAACGCAAGGCTGAACCATATGGAGAACCTGGAGTTTTTTGTTGGAAAGGCAGAAGAGGTACTTCCAAGGGAATATGAAAAGAATGGCACATATGCAGATGTGATTGTGGTGGATCCGCCGAGAAAGGGATGTGATGCTCACCTTCTTGATACGATCCTGAAGATGAATCCCAGCCGTGTGGTATATGTAAGCTGCGACAGTGCAACCCTTGCCCGTGATCTTCGGTATCTGTGTGACGGGGGCTACAGATTGGAGAAGGTCTGCCCTGTGGATATGTTCCCAAATACCGTGTCGATAGAAACTGTATGCTGCCTGAGCAGGTAAAAGCAGAACTTGCAAAAATTCATATTTTCCATATTTCCGTTTCTTTTTGTCCATTTTAATTATGAAAAAATCAGGATATACTTACCTTACTTGATAATCATTTATGAAAAAAGGAGGATAACAAGTATGAGGAAAAACGCAAAAAGACTGGCAGCGTTGGCTATGAGCGGAGTGATGACTCTGTCTGTAGCACCGGTAGCTGTACATGCAGATGATAAGGTAGAACTTACCGGTATGGTACAGCAGTCCAGATGGTATTCCGGATTACAGAACATGGTGCAGAAGCTGGAGGAAGACGAGAATATCTCTATTGATTTTGAGGTCGTTCCGGATGATCAGTATGATAACCTGATGAAAATGAGATTAAATTCTCATGAGGCTCCGGATCTGATCGCATATCAGTTTGCTGATCTGTATGCTGCTGTAGACCCGGAAGAATTCTTTGTTCCGTTAGATGACCAAGCATGGATGTCAAAAGTAAAAGCTCCGGAAATTACAGAATACAACGGAAAGCATTACGGATATTGCTTCGAGGCATCCAATGGTTTCCAGGGACTGATCTACAATAAAGATGTTTTTGAAGCAAATGGAATCACAGAGCTTCCAAAAACCTTAGATGAGTTTTATGCTATCTGTGATAAATTAAAAGAAGCTGGAGTTGTTCCTATTGCTATGCCGTCTGACACTTGGGTACCGCAGATCTGGATGACCTCTGGTATGTCACGTGCATTAGGAAGTGAGGAAGCTTGTGAGGATTTTGCAAATAAGATCCTGACAAATCAGGCTAAATTCAATGATTATCCGGAAATGGCTGCTGTAATCGATGAATATCTGGATTTATTCAAAAAAGGATATGTAAATGATGATTATATGACAGTAAGCTATGATGAGATCCTTGGACGTCTGGCAAGTGGCGAGATCGCAATGATCTATGGCGCAACAGAAATCCTGACTTCCATCGAAGAGTCTTATCCGGATGCTAATCTGACTATTTTCAATCCGCCTGTAGGCTATGATGACAAAGATGTGCTGGCATATCTTCCTACAGCTATGGGATTAGCTGTAAATAAAGATACAGAAAATCTGGATGCCATCAAGAAAGTGTTTGATCTTTGGAGCACACCGGAATATGGAAATCTGTATTTCCAGTCTCGCCCAGGATTCCCGAATATTGAAGGCATTGATGGAAATGAAAGCGCAATGAATCCGGATATCCCGAAAATCTACAATGAGTATATGGAAGATGGCAGAGTCGTTGCACAGATGAATCAGTATATTGATACACTTCAGCCACTGTTTGGAAATACTATTTGGGTTTACTATCTTGAGGCACCATCCAAAGGAGATATGGATGGAAAAGCAATTCTGGATCGTTTCCAGGAGGACGTGGATAAATTTATGACCGAAAAAGGAGCAGAAGGCTGGAACTAATACATCCTCTGCAGTTTGATTAATAAGATTAATCCAAAAGAGGACTGGAGCAAAGAGCTTTAGTCCTCTTTCCATTAAGGAGATATAATATGACCAAAAAAAAGAAATCAATTTATCCTTTGTGGGTGATTCTTCCGGCGATTGTGGTATACACCATTTTTTCCGTTGTTCCCATTGTGATCAGCCTGGTATGCTCTTTCACAGATTGGAATATGGGACGGTTATACACCCCGGTTTTCAGAGGCCTGGCCAATTATGTGGAGCTTTTAAAGGATCCTGTTTTTCTCAGGTCAATTGGCAATACATTTCTGTTTGCCCTGGCAACCACTGTACTGAAAACAGTGGTAGGATTTTTGCTTGCACTTGCAATGGTAAAAAAGATACCCGGAAGAGGGCTGATGCGAACCATTTATTATGCACCATGTGTTATCAGTATTACAGTGGTGGGAGTATTATTTAAAGCCATTTTAGCAAATAAAGGTTTATTAAATAATGTTCTTCAAATGATCGGATGTAGCGGACTTGCCCATGATTGGCTTGGAAGCTATGGCACTGCTATGGGCAGCGTGATTATGGTAGAAACATGGATGTGGGCAGGATTCAATATGTTTATTTTTATTTCCGGCTTACAGGCGATTCCGCAGGATTATTATGAAAGTGCTACCTTAGATGGCGCTACCGGTTTTGAAAAATTAAAAAATATCACACTTCCTTTGATTGTTCCATCAATGACCGTTGTAGTGACACTAAGCGTTGCCGGTGGTCTGAAAGTGTTTGATATTATTTATGTAATTACAAATGGAGGGCCGGGATTTGATACACAGGTTCTGGCAACCTATACCTACCAGTCATTCAGCCTTGGATTCCTTGGAGAATCAGCAGCTGGAAGTGTTATTCTGGCTGTCATTGTTGTGATCATATCGTTTACTATGAATCACTATCTAACGAAACGTGAGGTGGAAATGTGAAGAAAATACATGCAGAAAAATATATCCTCTTTCTATTTATGGTCGCACTGGCATTGGTGTACATAGTACCATTTCTGATGATGGGATTGGGGTCATTTAAAAATCAGGCAGAAGCTGCAAAATTTGATCTTTCCTTGCCAACACAGTGGATTTTTTCCAACTATACCCATGTGCTGGAATCCGGCAAAATCATACCTGGATATGTAAACAGTCTGATCGTTACTGTTCCGGTAACACTGATTTCTGTTTTTCTGGGAGCGATATCCGGTATTGTCATTTCCAGACGCAATGACAAATTATCTCATGGGATTTATTATTATTTCATCTTTGGTCTTACATTAACTCTGCAAACTGCATCCATCTTCTTTTTGTTGCAGGCTTTGCATATATATGGTACATTTTTATCAGTGATCTGTATTTTTATTTCGCTGAGAATTCCTTTTACGGTTATGACTTTTTGCAGCTTCGTAAAAGGAGTGCCAAGGGAAATTGATGAAGCTGCGATTATGGACGGCTGCAATTTCTGGCAGATGACTCTTAAGGTCTTAATGCCAATATTGAAACCTATCATGATAACCAATGTTGTAATTACGGCTATTGATGTATGGAACAATTTTATGATTCCTCTGTTTTATTTAGGCTCTGCTAAAAAAGCAACGGTTTCCATGGCAATTTACAGCTTCTTCGGACGGTACAACAGGGACTGGCAATTTGTTTTTGCAGCATTGATGCTGGTTGTATTGCCAATGTTAATACTTTTTATAATTCTTCAGAAACATATTATCGCTGGTATGACAGCCGGCGCAGTGAAAGGGTAAAGGGAAAATAAATGGCTACAAATTATATGATCATCGGATATGGATGGAGAGCTGACTTCTACTACAGAATCGCCAGACTTCTGCCAGAACAGTTTTCTATTTGCGCAGGTGTATTACGTACAGAAGCCCGTGCAAAAGAGGTTGCTCTTAAAGAAGGGATTTTTGCTACTGCAGATTTGGATCAGGCACTGGAACGCAAGCCGGATTTTGCTGTACTCTGTGTTCCAAGGGATTTTGCCAAGGATTACCTGGTAAAATTAATGAAAAAAGGAATTCCGGTACTTTGCGAAACACCTCCGGGAAAGAATGTGGAAGAATTAAAAGAATTATGGGAAATGTCCCAAAAATACAATGGCCGTGTACAGGTTGTTGAACAGTACTTCCTGCAGCCTTATTATGCAGGTATACTGGATATTATAAAGCAAGGCTATCTGGGATCTGTATCCAGTATTATGCTGTCTGCACTTCATGGCTATCATGCTGTTAGTATTTTCCGGAAAGTTCTTGGACTTGAATACGAAAATTGCACGATCCAGGGCAAAAAATTCTGGTCAGAAGTCACCGCTACAAATGGCAGAAATGGTTTTGATGAAAGCGGAACTGTGATCAAGGAGGATAGAGACTGGGCATTTATGCAGTTTGATAACGGCAAAACAGCCTTTATGGACTTTGAAGGTGAACAATATTTCTCACAGATCCGTACAAGACGCTGGAATATCCGCGGCGTGCGTGGCGAGATCAATGACAATACGGTAAGATTCTTAAATGCTTCCAATCAGCCGGTGGAACAGCCTATGCAGAGAATCGATGTGGGAATTAATAATAACAGTGAATGGTCCCATAAGGGAATCATGTTCCTGGATAAGCAGGTTTATCAAAATCCTTATTATCCGGCAAGAATGAATGATGATGAAATTGCAGTAGCTTCCTGCCTTTCCCATATGAAGACTTACGTGGAAAGCGGAACAGAGTTTTACTCACTGCGTGAAGCACTTCAGGATACTTATTTATCCTTTATGCTGGAACAGGCAATTGAAACCGGAGAAACGGTCAAAACCGAAACACAGTCCTGGAGTATTTAGAAAATAATAAAAGAGGTGATTGCTTGAGGAAATATCAGTTTCAGAAAAAAATACTGTTACGTAGTATTTTTATGATGCTTGGAGTATTTATTATCGTAACTGTTGTATTTGCCGGCTACTTTATAAAGACTCGTACAACTGAGTTTGAAGAACAGGTAGATAAACAGCTTCAGGGAATCACCTCTCAAATAGATAATACATTGCAGCTTGCCGATGATATTGCCCTGCAGATTGCTGCAAACTATCAGATCATTGATGTTTTTAATCAAATAAAGGGATATCATGGTGATAAGAATTATTTTGTGGAAAATACGGATGTTGATTATGCTGTAAAGCAGCATCTGATCTCCTACATGTTAAAACAAAATGTGCTGAAACGGATCAGTTTATTTGATGCAAACCAGGATTTTATCTATGTGGGAAGAGCTGTAGATTATGGATATTTAAAAAAGAATTGTCCAAATTCAGAGCATTTTACAGACACATTTACTTATTATTCAGAACAAGATGGAAAAGGAAGCCTGTTTCGGGTCGATTCTGCAGATCCGTATATGATGGATTCATCATCAACAATTTCCGTTCTGCGGGAAATCAAGAATTATCAGTTGGTACCTTCAGAATGTTTGGGTTACGTACAAGTCCAGATCCAGCTGAACAGTTTTAAACGAATGTGTAAGCTCCTTGGAAAAGACACGGAATGCTATATCTTAGATCAGAAAAATGACCATATTTTGTATTCTTATCAAGGCGGGAAGACAGCATCTGAAGTAAAAAAGCTTTTAAATCAAACGGATGATCTTGCAAAAGGGGAAATGTACTGTAGACTCTGGGAATCTGAACGATATGGAATCAAAATCCTCCTTGCATCTAAAAACATAGGCTTGATCCACAGCCTGAACTCCACACTTGCGTGGGGATTTATTTTACTGTTTTTTCTGATCTTCATCATGATTTCAGGACAGAAATTGGTGATCAGACAAACAACAGAACCGATTGTTCAAATGTGTGACATGCTGACAGGGCTAAAGGTTGATAAAAATTTACAGAACATTCCTCTGGTAAGTGGTGATGAAACCGATGAACTAAGGCAATTGAATTATGCATTTGATAAACTGGTAATCAATTTAAAAAAGTCTATGGAAAAAGAGATGATCAGCAGAGTCAATGAAATACAGAGCCAAATGTATGCATTACAGACGCAAATGAATCCTCACTTTATCCACAATATCTTAACAATTATTTCTGCAATGTCCGGTACATCTGAATGTGAAAAAATACCGGAAGTCTGTGAAAAACTTTCAAGTATGATCCGATATATTGTAAGCAGTTCCGAGGAAAATGTGAATTTAAACAATGAAGTTCTGCATGCAGAAAATTATCTTGAATTAATGAAAATACGTTACGAAGACAAATTCCAGTATTCTATGTCCTATGTAGGGGAAATACAAAATTGCCATTTACCCAGATTTATTATTCAGCCTCTTCTTGAAAACTGTTTTGCACATGGCTTTCATAATAAAGAATTTCCATGGAAAATCGATATTCAGATTTATTGTTCTGAAGAGTTCTGGGAAGTACAGATCCGGGATAATGGATGTGGTATGGAGCAGGAAGAACTGGAAAAAATAAAGCAGGAATTGCAGGAAATGCGTAATCGCGATTTGAAATCGCTTATGAAGGAAATGAAGATTGGCGGTCTGTCTATAAAAAATGTTTATATGCGATTATTTCTGGCTTATGGGAAGCATATGATTTTTGACATAAGTAATAGAGCTGAGGGGATGTGTATCACAGTTGGAGGAAATTATGAAGATACGAGTACTGGTAGTGGAAGATGAGCCTCCCATTCAGAGGAGCATATGTCAGAAAATAGAGGAAAGCAATGAAAATTTCAAAGTGATAGCAGCCATAGACAATGGGAAGGATGCAATACAATACCTGATAGAGCATCCGGTTGATGTTATGTTTGTGGATATGAACCTGCCTATTGTAAGTGGAAAGGAGATTCTGAAATTTTGCTACAGTGAAAAGCTTCCGGTGCTGCCTGTGGTTTTAAGCGGATACACAGATTTTGAATACGTAAAATGTGCAGTAGCCAACCATGCGGTTGATTATTTGCTGAAGCCTTTAAACAGTCAGGAACTGACTATCCTATTACAAAAAATAGAGGCAAGAATCCGGAAACAGCAGCAGGAAGAAAAGGTTCAAAATCTGACAGATGCGGTAAAAGGACTCCACACATTGCAAACAAAAGAGACCCGTCCGGAAATGGATCCTTCATATAGTATGCTTCTGGTAACTCTTGGTGCATGTCCTTATGAAAATGAAAGAAATTACAGGGAGCTTTTTGAAAAGTTAGATCTGGGAGGGAATTTCTCGCAAATTGTTCCTAAGGAGAATTTCTGGCTGGTGAATGGCAAAAATATTAACGAAAAAATTATTTTTGTACGCAGAGATCGTGTCCCGGATATCAATCATTTAAATCAATTTGTCAGAAGTCTGAAGTTTCCCGGCCTTACCATTACGGTTGTATTTTACAAAGAAGCTGTAAAAATGACAGACATTTTTGCTACATATCATTTGTTGCAGAAATATGCACGTGAACATATGATATTTTTGAAAAATTCTGTTTTGATCTACAGTCCGGAAGGTTTCAAACCGGATTTTACAGGTCTTAGGGAAAAAATTGACAGCCTGATACTTCAATGCAATAATATGAGTATCAATAATATAACAGGATCTTTTGCAGACCTACTTCATTTGTTTACGGTGCGGCCGGTTACGCAAAAAGAAGCTGTACGAAATATTAAATATTTTGTATCAGAATTATATAAAGTACACCAGGGTCACAGAGGCTTTTTTGAAGTAGAGGAAGACATACAATTTATTTTGGAAAATTATTATACAGAAGAAGAATTACTTAAAGAATTTGATTTCCTGTTAAAAGACATTTTCGGAATTGAGGTATATGATTCCAGAGATAAAAAGCTTATTGCAGTAAAGATGAAAAACTATCTGGATGAAAAATTCAGAACCAATGTTACGAATCAATTGCTGGCAGCCAGCTTTGGATTTGTACCGTCCTATTTGGTCAGCATTTTTAAAGCTTGTTATGGACTGACACCTATGGATTACCTGGTAACGAAGAGAATCGATGAGGCAAAAATTCTTCTGGCAGATGGCTCATTAAAAATCAAAGATATTGCAAGCGGCGTGGGGTATGAAGATTCTCTTTATTTTTCAAAAGTGTTTAAGAAATTTACCGGGGTTAGTCCAAAAGAATATGTAAAGTCGAACAAATAAGGCAATCGGGATTTGCTGCAGACGCATGCTGCGAGGAATTTTTGGAAATGAGTGTGAGAATCTATGGTGAAAAAGAAAATATATGCAGTGCGAAAGGGGAAAACAACTGGGATATTTTATTCCTGGGATGAATGCAGTGCTTCTGTAAATGGATATCCTGGCGCTGAATATAAAAGCTTTACCACAAAAGAAGAGGCAAATTCCTATCTGGGGAACTCTTTTGCTGTACAGATCGAAGAAGAAAAAAAAGATCAAAAGAATACAGCTCTCGACGGCACAGAATCCACATTAACAGCATACGTAGATGGAAGCTTTGATCCGTCTATTGGCAAGTATGCCTTTGGGTGTATCCTGCTGACTCCGGACGGGGAAATCATCCGGGAATCAGGTAATGGTCAGGATCCGGAATCCCTGGCAATCCGCAATGTGGCAGGAGAAATGCTGGGAGCCATGTATGCAGTTCAGTGGGCAATCAACCATGGTTATCCGTCACTTACCATATATTATGATTATGAAGGAATCGCAAAATGGGCAAAGGGAGACTGGAAAGCTAAAAATAAACGTACACAGCAGTATGCTGAGTTTATGAATGGAAAAAGATCTTATATTCAGCTTAGCTTTCAGAAGGTAAAGGCACACTCTGGCGATCATTATAATGAAGAAGTGGACAAGCTGGCGAAATCAGCACTTGTAAACGGGAATGGGATTCCCAGGATCAGTCGTATATAAGAATAAAAAAGGCCATTGGCAAAGGGATCAACCCTTCAGCCAGTGGCCTTTCCATGTATAAAGAATCATAAGCACCATTCCAAACGCCCAGGAGACGGGATATAAAATAAATACACCCTCAATAGAACCAAAGCATGGAAGAATCAACTGTACCCAGAGGATACGGAACAGGCACAGGGAAATCAGAAGGATCACCATTGGAGGAATAGTTTTACCTGTACCACGTACTGTTCCTGCCAGCCCATGCAGGATCCCCAGCAGAAAATAGAAGGGGCAGAAATACTTCATGGCCAGCTTTCCAAAGTTTACCACAGAAGGATCGGATGAGAACATCTTTAACAGAGGATCAGAAAAGGTCATCAGCAGGAAGCCTGTAGTCAGGGTGTAAAGAATCTCCATGGCGAGAGTGACCCAGATACCTTTCTTTACACGCTGGATCTTACCTGCACCATAGTTCTGCCCTACAAAGGTAGTAGCGGCCATGCTGAAGCTCATAACCGGCATGATATTAAAACCGTCAATTTTCATATAAGCACCAAAACCTGCCATTGCAGAAGCACCATATCCGTTTACACTGGATTGTACCAATACATTAGAAAAAGAAATGACCATGTTCTGGATTCCGGTAGGAAGTCCGACCTGGATGATCCTTTTCACCATATGCTTGTGCAGCCGGATCTTTTTAAGACTAACCTGATAATCGGACTGTACACGGATTAGATAGAGGATGGCCAGCACACCGGATATAAGCTGGCTGATGTCTGTGGCGATGGCAGCACCTGCAACACCCATGTGAAATCCGCGGATCAGAAGCAGGTCAAGAAAAATATTGATGATAGATGCACAGCCAAGATAAAGCAGGGATCGTTTGGAATTGCCTGCAGCATTCAGGATCCCGGCAGCCATATTATAAATTACATTAAAGACAACACCGCCGAAGTACAGACGAAGATAGGTAACAGAGTCACCAAGCACTTCTTTGGGTGTATGCATCTGCAGCAGGATAGGCTTGGTAAGGAGCATGCCGCCTGCAGTCAGGATCAGTCCCAGGAAAAAGGCAATGGCAAGTGCTGTATGCACTGCGTTCTGTACTTCTTTTTTGTTATTGGCACCAAGATACTGTGATACGATTACGCCTGCACCTACAGAAGCACCCTGGCTAAATGCAATCAGAAGGCAGATCAAAGATGTGCTGGAGCCTACTGCGGCCAGTGCATTACTGCCAACATAATTTCCTACAATAATAGAATCTGCAGTGTTATAAAGCTGCTGCAGAAGATTCCCAAGGATCAAAGGTACAGAAAAGAAAAAAATCTGCCTGGCAATGCTTCCCTCGGTCATCAGCTTATTTTCATTTGTTTTTACACTCATTATAATTTCCTCCCCCAAAATATTATAGGCTTTGCTGCCAGGAAAGACAATATATATTTTATGTTAGGATTTAGAATATTCCACTTAAAAAATATTGTACAGGATGGAACCTTTTGCCTGATCTTAGCATCTAATGTACAGAACGTGAAGAAAACATGCTGCTGAACAAAGAGAACATCAGACATATTCCCTTGTACACAGAGCATGAAAAACATGTTCCTGTACGTACAGATCTTCAGAAAGGAATAAAAGGGACAAGCAGGTGAATGAATTAGTAAATCAAGCAAAAAAAGGAGATCCGGATGCATTTACAGAACTGATGCGGTCTCAGATGCAGAATATGTACAAGGCTGCCAGAGCGATTCTGAACCGGGATGAGGATGTGGCAGATGCCATATCTGATACTATCCTGGCGTGCTGGGAGCATCTGGGAAGCCTGAAACAGGCTGGGTATTTTCGTACCTGGATGACCAGAATCCTGATCAACAAATGCTATGAGCAGATCAGGAAAAACAAGCCGGTTTCTGTGCAGGATCAGGTTCCGGACTATGGATATTGGGAAAATAAATACGAGAATA
Organism: Blautia ammoniilytica; assembly: GCF_025566965.1. Classification (NCBI taxonomy): domain Bacteria; kingdom Bacillati; phylum Bacillota; class Clostridia; order Lachnospirales; family Lachnospiraceae; genus Blautia; species Blautia ammoniilytica. Next base: position 28,069 of record NZ_JAOQJL010000001.1, read on the forward strand.
TCGAGTGGACACAGACACTGGATTCACTTCCCCAAAGGTATCGGCTGGTGATGATCCTTTATTATGTGGAAGGATTTAAGATCAATGGGATCAGTAAGATGCTGGATATGCCAAAGGGAACAGTAAAAAGCAGACTGGCCAGGGGAAGGGAATATCTGGCAGATTCTTTCAAGTTGTGCAGGGAGGGCAATTAAATGAAGAAAAATAAGGCGATGTATACATTACAGCAGGATGTTAAGATTCCGGATATTGTGGAGACGAAAGCAAGTCAGACCTTTGCAAGGATACAAAGGGAAGCAAAAACGGGAAATGAGAAGATCATTGTTTATGATAAAAAGATCAGAAGCCCAAAGAAAAAATACGCAGTGCTGGCAATGACTGCAGTGCTTGCTGTAGGTACAGTTTCTGTTTATGCCGCATATATCAACTGGAGCCAAGGGCTGAAAGAAGAACTTCAGATAACACAGGAGCAGCAGGAAAGTCTGCAGGAAAATGGTATGGCAGCTTTTGCAGATGCATCTGTAACGGATGCAGGAATCACAGTATCGGCTCAGCAGAGCATTACAGATAATTATTATACCTATCTGTCTTTTAAGGTAGAGGGGTATCATCTGGAGGATGGAAAACAGCCGGATTTTGAAAATGTTTTTGTGACAGTGGATGGGAAAGAGGATTTTAATTCAGGTTCAAGCTTCTACAATGGGATCATTGTAGGAAATGACGGTATGGGCGTATATGCAGACGGATCAGCATTGGAAACCAGGGCAGATGGAAGTACTATCCAGCATTATGTAATGGATGACGGAAGCATGGAGTATCATATGGTGCTTGCGAAAAGTGATGAGAAAGGATACTTTATCGGCAAAAAACTGCATGTAGAGTTCAAGAATCTGGGAACTGTGGCTAAGGCAGAATATTTTCCGGATATTACCGGGAAATGGGATCTGGATATGACTCTTGGAGGAGCTGACACTTCGACGATCATCCAGACAGATGAAAAGATTGGCGATACAGGCCTCACTCTTACCAGTGTGGAGCTTTCTCCAGTATCCATCCGTGTTTCCTATGATGCGGATCAGGAAGCCCATGTGGAAGAGGTGCCTATGCCCACAGGGCTGGTTTTAAAAGACGGTACAAAGCTTGAGGGTGTATATGGAGGTCCTGGTTCATCTGGAATGGATGGCAGTAAGTATATTTGTACTTATGCTTTTGAACGTGTGATCGATCCGGATCAGGTGGCTGCTGTGTTGATCCCGAAAAATCTGGAGGGATCAGCAGAAGGGCAGGATACAGATTATTATCAGGTTGCCATACAGTAGGGTGAGAGCAGGATCGGACTTAACAGTAACCAGCAGTAGTGAACGCAGTAGTGAACCGGGCTGCGGGCTTGATGATCCAGGATAGAACTGCTACAATGGAACCTGAAAGATTTGAAAGAAAGAAGATTACGGACATATGGATAAAGAACAGGTGGTACAAAATGTGCAGGCACAGCTTTTTTTGATGCAGGACCTGAAATACAGGGATTTTCACAGTAGCCTGATGCCTACAATAGACAAAAAGAAGGTGATCGGAGTAAGAACACCCCAGCTTCGTCAGTTTGCCAAAAGCTTTGGCAAAACAGAGGAAGCACAGATATTTATGCAGGTGCTTCCCCATCAGTACTATGAAGAAAATAATCTTCACAGCCTTCTGATCCAGCAGATCCGGGATTATGATCAATGTCTGAAAGAAATGGAGCGTTTTCTCCCATATATTGATAACTGGGCCACCTGTGACATGCTTTCATTAAACGTGGTAAAAAAACATCTGGATCAGTTTATTGAAGTGGTTTATGGATGGATGCAGTCAGACAGGACCTATACCATCCGGCTTGGGATCGGTATGCTGATGCGTTATTATCTGGACGACAGGTTTCAGGAGGAATATGCAGAAAGCGTAGCAAAGGTACAGTCTCAGGAGTACTATGTAAATATGATGCGTGCCTGGTATTTTGCTACAGCACTGGCCAAACAGTATGATAAGATCCTGCCGTTTCTTCTGGAAAAGCGTCTGGATGTGTGGACACATAATAAAACGATCCAGAAAGCAGTGGAAAGCTACCGGATCACACCTAAGCAGAAAACATATTTGAAAACACTGAAGATAAAATAATGAAAGAAGAATATTTATCAGATGATATTAAAATAATAAAAGAATAGTATTCATCAGATGGTATCCCACAAGGTGTATTTAAAGGGAAACAAAAGCGGGAATCCTGGTATCCTTTGCCAACTTGTGTTATACTAAAAGGAAGTTGGGTAAAGGGGGACTTTATTTGAAAGAATATGAAGTGATCTGGGAGATTTTTAATAAATGCCCCAGAAATCAGATGCGGGATGTGTTTGTGGAGGAGATAGAGCTGGAAGACCCGGAAGAGTATGTAAAACAGAAATTTCAGGGAAAAGAAGTCACCTATGAAAAATCAGTTCTTGCAGACGGTACAGAGATCTTTGATATTATTACCTCAGGGATCAAACAAAGATGTTCCTTTACAGAGATTTGATCTAGGTGTTATAATGCAAGATAGGCTTTTTATACAGGAAAGCCTGTGATACAGGAGGGACTATGAGTGATCATATAGAACATGCACATACTCATGTGCTAGAGGATGGAACAGTTGTCAGCCATACTCACGGACACACCCACAGCCACGAACAGACCAAAGCTGTGCTGAACCGCTTATCCAGAGCTATTGGACATCTGGAATCTATCAAACGAATGGTAGAGGACGGCAGGGACTGCAGCGAGGTGCTGATCCAGTTATCCGCTGTCAAGTCAGCTATCAATAATACAGGAAAGATCATTTTACAGGATCATATAGAGCACTGTATTGTGGATGCAGTAGAGCATGGAGACAGGGAGGCGATCAAAGAACTGGAAAAGGCTATTGATCGCTTTATGAAATAGTGTGAGCTGTCAGCATATTATGTAGTATTATGAATAGAGTAAATATCAGGAGGAACCAGAAAAATGGCAAAAGAATGCAGCAATTCAAGCTGTGACAAAACAAGCTGTGAGGGATGCAGCCAGAAGAACAATCCCAAAAGCTTTCAGGAGAAAATGAATGCCTGTTCAGATGTAAAGCATGTGATCGGCATTGTCAGCGGTAAGGGCGGTGTAGGTAAGTCATTTGTTACCGCTTCCCTGGCGAATCAGATGGCAAAGAAAGGATATAAAGTAGGTATCCTGGATGCAGATATTACCGGACCGTCTATTCCTAAGATGTATGGTCTTAAGGGAGCTGCACAGGCAGACGATAAGGGGATTTATCCTATGGAGACAAAGAATGGGATCAAGGTTATGTCCATTAACCTGCTGCTTCCTACAGAGGAAACACCGGTTGTCTGGAGAGGACCGATCCTTGCCAATATGGTGAAGCAGTTCTGGACAGATGTGATCTGGGGAGATGTGGATTATCTTTTTGTAGATATGCCGCCAGGAACAGGTGATGTACCGCTGACTGCTTTTCAGTCTCTTCCCCTTGAAGGGATCGTGATCGTAACATCTCCACAGGATCTGGTGCAGATGATCGTTAAGAAAGCTTATAATATGGCCGGTATGATGAAGGTACCGGTACTTGGGCTGGTAGAGAATTACAGCTATGTACAATGTCCGGATTGTGGCAGGAAGATCTATGTTTTTGGCGAAAGCCATATTGATCAGATCGCTGCAGGATTAGATATTCCGGTACTTGGGAAAATGCCTATTGATCCTGCTTATGCAGCAAAGGCTGATGAAGGAGCCTTTGATCAGGTGGACAATCCTTATGTAGAGGCTGCTTATGAGGTAATGCCGAAATAATCGTATCTGCTTCGTGTTCTCACAGTTATAAATAATCAATAAATGTACGGGCTGCTTCGGAAAGAGGCAGCCCTGTTTGTGTTACAAGGACGATCTGTCTTGGAGGCAGCGTTTCTTCTAAAGGCACACATACAAGGGATGTATCTGGCACCATGTAATCCGGTACACAGGCAATGCCAAGGCCGATTCTGGCCAGATCCAGCAGCAGATCATTGCTGTTCAGTACGATTTCAGGGGAAAGATTTGCCCCTCTGGAGGAAAATACCCGGTTCAGATATTCGCTGGTGGTGCTGTGGGGAGACAGCATCATAATAGGATAATTCAGAAGCTTCTCCAGGGTCAGGGCAGTGCCCCCAATAGGAAAGGCATCAGGATTTGCTACAAAAACATCATGAAAATTACAAAGTACTTTCTGTTGGAAGCTGGTGGTAAGACGGGAATTGGGGGAGTTGCACACGATCAGATCCACCTGCCTGTTTTCCAGAAGCTCTACGCATCCAATGGAAGTGCTGTTTGTGATCTTGATCCGTACATCCGGATGATCCTGATGGAATTTCTGCAGGTAGCTGATGAGAAAATAGCGGCAGATCGTGTCACTTGCTCCGATCCGAAGATGACCGGTGAGCAGCTTTTCATCAGAAAGAAGAGCTTCTCCTTCCCCCAGCATTTCCAGTGCAGGCTTTACATGCTGAAGAAGCAGTTCACCTTCAGCAGTCAGGATCACTTTCTTGGTGCTGCGGATAAAAAGGGTGTGCCCCAGTTTCTTTTCCAGAGTTTTGATGGCCTGGCTGACAGCAGACTGGGAGATATAGAGCTGGCGGGAAGCCTGGGAAAAACTTAAGGTGGTTGCTACAAAATAAAATACTTTGTATAATTCCAGATTAATGTCCATGTTGATATACCCCTGTAATGTTTTAGCGATAAGTGTTGATAATAAAAAATATAAGATATATTAATTTTACTAATGATATAAAGTATGTTACCATATCAGAAGATAATAAGCAAGAGTACCATACATTATGGATACAGCATTACAAGACGTTAAATGCTTTGCTGTATCTAATATTACCTGGATCAATGAAAGGAGTACAGGAAAAGCTATGAGCAACGTAAGAAGAGTGTATGTGGAGAAGAAACCGGCTTTTGCAGTTAAGGCAAAAGAACTGAAGCATGAGATCAGCAGTTACCTTGGGATTAAGACGGTTACTGCAGTAAGAGAGCTGATCCGCTATGATGTAGAGAATATTTCGGATGATGTTTTTGAAAAAGCATGCAGGACTGTATTTTCAGAGCCGCCTGTAGATGACCTTTATCTTGAAAAATTTGATATGGCAGAGGATGCGTCCGTATTTTCCGTAGAATATCTGCCTGGACAGTTTGATCAGAGAGCAGATTCTGCAGTGCAGTGTATCCAGTTCCTGGATGAGAATGCACAGCCGATCATCCGTTCTGCTACCACCTATGTGATTCAGGGAGCCATTACAGAGGACGAACTGGAGGCTATTAAGAACCATTGCATCAACCCTGTAGATTCCAGAGAGACAGGTATGATCAAGCCTGAGACTTTGGTGACAGAATTCAGCGATCCGGAAGACGTAAAGATTTTTGAGGGCTTTACCCAGATGCCAGAAGGCAAGCTGGAAGAACTTTACAAATCCCTGAACCTTGCAATGACTTTTAAGGATTTTCTTCATATTCAGAATTATTTCCTTCACGAAGAAAAGAGAGATCCTTCTGTTACAGAGATCCGTGTACTGGATACATACTGGTCAGACCATTGCCGTCATACCACTTTTTCCACAGAGCTTACAGATGTGAAGTTCCGGGATGGAGATTATAAGGCTCCTATTGTAAATACTTACAACCAGTATCTGGCGGATAGAGAGGTACTTTACAAGGGAAGAGACGACAAATTTGTATGCCTGATGGATCTGGCATTGATGGCTATGAAGAAACTGAAATCCGAAGGAAAGCTTCAGGACCAGGAAGAATCAGATGAGATCAATGCCTGCAGTATTGTAGTTCCTGTAGATGTTGACGGCAAAGAAGAGGAATGGCTGATCAATTTTAAAAATGAAACCCACAACCATCCTACAGAGATCGAACCCTTTGGTGGAGCAGCTACCTGTCTTGGCGGTGCTATCCGTGATCCATTGTCCGGACGTACTTATGTGTACCAGGCAATGCGTGTAACAGGTGCAGCAGATCCTACCGTATCTGTGAAAGATACCTTAAAGGGCAAGCTTCCCCAGAAGAAGCTGGTAAGAGGTGCAGCACATGGTTATAGTTCTTACGGCAACCAGATTGGTCTGGCTACTGGTTATGTAAAAGAAATTTATCATCCGGATTATGTGGCAAAACGTATGGAGATCGGTGCTGTTATGGGTGCTGCTCCAAGGCGGGCAGTGATCCGTGAGAATTCCGATCCAGGTGATATCATTATCCTGCTTGGCGGGCGTACCGGCCGTGATGGTATCGGTGGTGCTACCGGTTCTTCCAAGGTACATACAGAGGCTTCTATTGAGGTTTGTGGCGCTGAGGTACAGAAAGGAAATGCACCTACCGAGCGTAAGATCCAGCGCATGTTCCGCAGGGAAGAGGTCAGCCATATTATTAAGAAATGTAATGATTTTGGTGCAGGCGGTGTTTCTGTTGCTATTGGTGAACTTGCAGCAGGGCTTCGTGTGGATCTGGATAAAGTTCCTAAGAAATATGCAGGTCTGGATGGTACAGAGATCGCTATTTCTGAGTCCCAGGAGCGAATGGCAGTCGTTGTTACTCCTGCAGATGTAGATAAATTCCTTGGATATGCAAATGAAGAAAACCTGGAAGCAGTTCCTGTGGCGGTTGTTACTGAGGAGCCAAGACTTGTCCTTACATGGAGAGGAAAAGAGATCGTTAATATTTCAAGGGCTTTCCTGGATACCAATGGTGCCCATCAGGAGACTTCCGTAGAGGTGGAGATCCCGAATAAAGAGGGAAATATCCTGGAAGAGCGTCCGGAAGTAAGTGATGTAAAAGCAAAATGGCTGGGAATGCTGGCTGATCTGAATGTTTGCTCTCAGAAGGGCCTTGTGGAAATGTTTGACGGTTCTATTGGCGCAGGCAGCGTATTGATGCCTCATGGCGGAAAGTATCAGCTCACTGAGACACAGACCATGATTGCCAAGGTTCCGGTACAAAATGGCAAGACCAATACAGTTACAATGATGAGTTACGGATTTGATCCATATCTGTCTTCCTGGAGCCCATATCATGGAGCTGCTTATGCAGTGACTGAGTCAGTGGCAAGGATCGTGGCTTCCGGCGGTGACTACAGAAAGATCCGTTTTACCTTCCAGGAATACTTCCGTCGTATGACTGAAGATCCAAAGAGATGGAGCCAGCCGTTTGCTGCTCTTCTGGGGGCTTATGCAGCACAGCTTGGCTTTGGCCTTCCTTCTATTGGCGGCAAAGACAGTATGTCCGGTACCTTTAATGATATTGATGTTCCGCCTACACTTGTTTCCTTTGCTGTAGACGTGGCAAAGATCCAGGATGTGATCACACCGGAGCTGAAAAAGGCAGGCAATAAGCTTGTATGGGTACGTGCTCCAAGAGATACCTATGATCTTCCGGATTATGATAAGATTATGGATACATATGGCAAACTGCATCAGGATATTCTGGATGGTAAAGTTGTTTCTGCATATGCGCTTGACCGTCACGGAATTGCAGCTGCAGTGAGCAAGATGGCATTTGGTAATGCTATGGGTGTTAAGATCGAGCACAATCTGGATCCAAGAGACTTCTTTGCACCAGGATTTGGTGATATTATCCTTGAGGTTCCGGATGGCAAGGTTGGGGAGTTGTCTGTACAGTATACACTGATCGGTGAGGTTACAGCAGATGGCAGATTCTCTTATGGCAATACCCAGATCACTCTTGAAGAAGCTTATAAAGCATGGACTGGCACTTTGGAAAAAGTATTTAAAACCGTTTCCGGTGAGGAAGTCAAGGGAGCATCGGATATCCTGGTTAATCCAGAGGATAAGGATGCTGTCATGGAAAATGGCCTTTATAATACAAAGAAGATTTATATCTGCAAGCACAAAACTGCAAAGCCTCGTGTCTTTATTCCGGTATTCCCTGGAACGAACTGCGAGTATGACAGTACAAAAGCATTTGAGCGCGCAGGTGCAGAAGTAGATGTAAAAGTATTTAAGAATCTTAGTGCAGAAGACATTCGTGATTCTGTGGAGATCTTTGAAAAGTCCATTGATCAGGCACAGATGATCATGTTCCCAGGTGGTTTTTCCGCAGGTGATGAGCCAGATGGATCTGCTAAGTTCTTTGCAACTGCTTTCCAGAATGCAAAGATCAAAGAAGCAGTTATGAAGCTTCTCAATGAGCGTGATGGTCTTGCACTTGGTATCTGCAATGGTTTCCAGGCACTGATCAAGCTGGGACTGGTGCCTTACGGTCAGATCTGTGGCCAGAAAGAGGATTCACCTACTTTGACCTACAATACCATTGGCAGACATATTTCCAAGATGGTTTATACGAAGGTTGTAAGCAATAAATCCCCATGGCTTCAGATGGCTGATCTGGGCGGAGTGTACTGCAATCCGGCTTCCCATGGTGAAGGTCGTTTTGTAGCAGATCAGGAGTGGATCAAAAAGCTTCTTGCCAACGGACAGGTAGCTACTCGTTACGTAGATCCGGAAGGGAACTTTGACCAGTCTGAGGAATGGAATATTAACGGTTCTTATTACAACATTGAGGGTATTACAAGTCCGGACGGACGTGTATTTGGTAAGATGGCTCATAGTGAGCGCCGTGACGATGGCGTTGCTATTAACATTTACGGACAGCAGGATCTGAAGATCTTTGAGTCTGGTGTTGCATATTTCAAATAAGAGCATTAAAAAAGGATGCAGCAATTTCTCTTTTGGGATTTTGCTGCATCCTTTGTGTTATACGCTGTTCATGATCTTATATCGATCTAGTAGAGGTAATCTTTGTTTACATATCCGTATTTCATCAGGCTGGAGGAATATACATACCAATAAGAAGGATCACTGGAATCGATCACCTGTACTGTTTCTCCATTATTTAATTTGCCAATCTCATTAGAAGAATCATAAGCTTTGGCATTACGAAGAGCCAGATAACCCTTTGCAACACTGACTGTCCAGGTGGGATAAACAGGTGCAGTACTGCCAACCAGATAATCTTTGTTTACGTACCCGTTCATATTCAATCTTGGGGAATAAACAAACCAGTAAGTAGGATCACTAGTATCCAGGATACTTACAGTATCTCCGGTATTCAGCTGGCCGATCTCATTGGATGCATCGTAGGCTTTGGCATTACGAAGAGCCAGATATCCTTTGGAAACACTTACTGTTCTGGTGAAATCTGAACTTGCTACAGCACCGGTGTACATAGAATCTCCAACCAGATAGTCTTTGTTTACAAAACCGTTCAGATTATATTTAGGAGAATATACCAGCCAGTAAGTAGGATCGCTGGTGTCCAGAAGCTGGACAGTATCTCCTGTGTACAGCTGTCCGATCTCGTTGGAAGCATCATAAGCCTTGGCATTACGAAGAGCCAGATATCCTTTGTCTACTTTGACAGCTCTGGATTCGCAGGCATAAACAGTGCTGCTGCTTACCAGATAATCTTTGTTTACATAGCCGGTACAGTTATATTTGGGAGAATATACCAGCCAGTAAGTAGGATCGCTGGTGTCATTTACCTGCACAGTATCTCCGTTATACAGCTGTCCGATCTCATTGGAAGCATCATAGGCTTTGGCATTACGAAGAGCCAGATAACCCTTGGAAACACTTACTGTCCAGGCGGCAGAATTCATTGAGATCAGGTAATTCTTATTCACATAGCCATAGGAATCATACTTGGGGGAATAAGCATACCAGTATGTTGAATCGCTGTAATCATTGACCTCTACAGTATCTCCGTTATACAGCTGTCCGATCTCATTGCGGCTGTCATAAAGCATTTGCGTGCGAAGAGCCAGATAGCCACTGGGAACACTTACCATATAGGTATTGGCAGATGCCTGACAGTTCCTGCTCATCCAGGGAACAGAAAGTGCAAATACTACAGCCAGCAGTGCGGCCCATTTCAAAAAGGCCGAAAGATAGTTGCATTTCTTATTTTTCATAGATCCTCCTTTCGCCTGCTGTGGCAGGCTTACATGCAGTTTCGTGCACGTTATTCTCAGATGCTGGGGGCAAAACCTGACAGGCAGACAATTGAACTCCAGCTATCTTTATTTGATACTGGAGGCAACTGCCCCCAATTATGATATCTTAAGATTGCTTCGTGCTACGCACTCCAACAATCCTGCCGGATATCATCTTTATTATTGTTTATTATAACAGATTGAAAGATATATTTGTATTCTTAATTGTTATAATGTCACAATATTTGCAAATTGCCTATTGCAAATCATGGGAGTGCATATCACAAAGCAATACACAGATATCATAACCAGAGCATTTGCTTCCAGCCTTAAATTTATGAGGCTGGATTATAGTAATCAAAAATCTGCCTGCTCAGGCTGGCAATAGTACTTTGTGCCGAGCCGCACTCACTAAGATTCTCTGACATAAAAACCAGGATCAGTTCATTATCCACATCATAAACAATCCCTGCATCATTTTCCACATTGTCCAGTTCACCGGTTTTATTGGCAGTTTTTGCATCTGATGGCATCTGTGCCGGGATCTTATTCCGGCGTGTCTGTGCAGCCAACAGGTCGAACATGGAATCTGCATATGGGTATTCAGAGGAATTACCACTGTAAATCCCGTACAGCAGATGACCACAGTCAGCCACAGAAGTGTAATTGTCGTCATATGCATTGCTTTGAAGAAGAAGTCGTCCCATATGTGTGTTATTAAAGCCATGTGTACTGCAGAAATCATTTACAACAGTCATGCCGGCAGAAGAATCACCTCCGCCTAGATAGCTGGTAAGAGCATTGGCAGCATCATTGTCACTGACTGTGATCATGGAATAAAGGTTGGAATCTACCTGCTGCTGGCCATATTGACTGATAAGAGTTTCATAATTCTCATAGACAGCACCCATAATATACAGCTTGATCAGACTGGCCGCCTGCATGGAATGGTCATTGACAGAGCCTTCTGACTCATTATAAAGATCGCGCACATAAACGGACCAGCTTCCATTGGAAACAGGGAGACGTTCCTGCAGCTGGGTAAGGAGAGAGGAAAGTTTCTCATCTGTAGGTGCTTCTACAGAAGAAGCCTGTCCAAATACACTGCTTTTAGAATTGTCGGATGGCGGAGATAATGTGCCCTGTCCATCAGAAGCCTGATTCGCAGATGTGGTGCCCGGAGCCGGTTCCGCCTGGTCGGAAGCTGTCGCATTAGTGCCCGGAGCCGGTTCTGCCTGGTCGGAAGCTGTCGCATTAGTGTTCGGAGCCGGTTCTGATTGGTTGGCTGTTGCAGAACCTGTGCTCGGTGCCACCGGTCCCTGCACTTCTGCAGCAGTGACTGCAGAAAAGCTCCCTGCTGTTACTGCTGCAGCTGTAACAAGCGGAAAGATAAATTTATATTTGCGATTATTTTTGCCTGGTTTCATACAAACCTCCTGGTATGCTAAATGAAAAGAAAGTGAAAAATTTTCTTAAGTCTTTTTAAGTATAATTCATTTGTTGCAGATTTCCAATATTTTTGCAGGAAAACATGAAGAAAAGATGGCTTTATAGCGATAAATATGAAATAATACAAGAAATCCTACACATGCAACCGCAGGTTGACAAATCTTAAAGCCGGGTATCTGGTGTGCAACCGATGGATATTGTATGCTGAGAACGTCAAAAAAAGAAATGCTTTCCCATAATGGAAGGCAGGAAGGAGAAAAAAGATGATTCTGGCAGACAAAATAATGAATCTGAGAAAAAAGGCAGGTTGGTCCCAGGAGGAACTGGCAGAACAGCTGAATGTAACAAGACAATCCGTTTCTAAATGGGAGGGGGCAAGAGCAGTTCCGGATATGGAAAAGGTAGTACAGATGAGCCGTATTTTTGGTGTAAGTACGGACTATCTCCTGAAAGATGAAATAGAAGAAGATAATCCGGAAGACAATGTACAGGTCATTTCAGAACAGCCACTGCGTAAAGTGACTATGGAGGAAGCCTCTGAATATTTGGAATGTAGCAAGAAATCAGCACCTAAAATTGCTTTTGCTACTTTTTTATGTGTTATATCCCCTATTACATTGTTACTTTTGGGTGGATTAAGTGAAACAAAAATCATAAAACTTACCGAAAATTCTGCTGGGGGAATTGGATTATGTGTCCTTTTATTGCTGGTTGCTTCAGCTACAGGGATTTTCATATCCTGCAGTGCAAAAGTGAAATGTTATGACTTTCTGGAAAAAGAGCCTTTTGAGACGGAATATGGGGTGACTGGGATGGTAAAGGAAAAGAAAAATCAGTATCATCCAACCTATGTACGCCTGAATCTTATAGGAACCGTATTCTGTATTCTTGCTGCAGTACCGCTGTTTGCTGTTATGAGCATTGCGGACAAAGATATCTTCTATATAAATGCAGTTTGTCTGCTTTTACTCATGGTGGCATGTGGCTGTTATGCGTTTGCGTATGGAGGCACACGAAACAGTGCAATGGAAAAGCTGCTGGAAGAAGGGGACTATACACGCAGCAGAAAAGCAAAGAAAGGATTGATCAGTGCTGTTTCGGTAAGCTATTGGCTGATCGTGACGGCAGTATTTCTGGCAGCTATACTGCCTGCTAAAAGCAGCTATAAAGGTAGCAGTTGGATCATCTGGCCTATTGCAGGTGTTCTTTACGGAGCAGTAGCATCTATCCTGAATATTTCATTCAAACATAATGAATAAAATGGTTTGGATTTCAAAACAATCAAGTTTGATTTTGGAAGATTCTTTTGAAAAATATTAGAAATCGGTCACAGGATAATCACAGTTTTTCTTTATGATAGCAGGTATGTAAAGGGAGGTTATCATGACTGATAAAGAATACTATGACTTGGTCCAGCCGTATCATGATGCAATGAAGCTTTTACTTACCAGGTTGGAAGTGTTAAACCATACGATTTATCCATCCGCTGCCAGTAACCCGGTACATACCGTTCAGTCTCGCATCAAGAAGAAGGCAAGCATTGAGGAAAAGCTGATGCATCGGGGGCTGGAGCCTACAGTTGATAATGCCAAGAATGTTTTGCAGGATATTGCAGGTGTGCGGATCGTCTGTTATTTTACTGGAGACATCCACAATCTGGTGAACATATTAAAGAAACAGCCGGATCTGATCTTCATAAGAGAGCGGGATTATATTGAGAATCCTAAGCCTAATGGATACAGAAGTTACCATATTATTTTTGGAGTAAATGTTTGCTGTCTGGATGCAGTGGAATACTTTCCTGTGGAGATACAGTTCCGTACTATTTCAATGGACTTCTGGGCAGCTATGGAGCATAGGGTATCTTACAAAAAGGCATATGCTAATAAAGAGCAGAGAGTGGAAGAATTACTCAGATATTCCAATACTCTTGAAGAGATGGAAAAGGAATTTGAGAAATATAATGATAATCCACGGCTTTAAAGACTTGCATAATCAGAAAATCGTGGTACAATAAGATACGGACGAAAGGCGGATTCCGAAGAGTTCGCCTTTTCGTTTAAATACAGATTGGCACTCGATGTGAATGAGTGCTGATAAAATGAGGCTTGATTTTGCATGATTAAGGCCATAAGGAGGAAACATGTATGATTAGCATACCCATTTATGATTTACTGGTATTGCCAGAGGTTACATTTTACTTTAAAAAAGATATGTTTCCCGGAAATGAAATAACCACGGAAAATGTTGGGGAAGATATACTTTTTCTGATGCTGAAGACAGATAAAAAGCCCCATCAGATACAACCGGAAGACATCTATCCGATTGGAGTGCTGGGGAAGATTGAGGCCTTAGGAGAGGATGACACTGTTAAGATCACTACCATAGAAAGGGTAATGCTGAGTCAGATCCAGGCTACAGAGATCGGGATTACAGCCACTTCCGTTCCATATCCGGAAGAGAAAGATATTGATCCAGATGAAGAGGCTGAGCAGTTCAAGAACATGAAAAAAGAATTGATGAGCTTTGCAAAGGATCTGCAGTGGGGGATCTGGGCAAGAGGTGTGATCTATCACTGGCAGAGCTTTGATGAGATGGCCTGTGCCCTTTCCAGCTACTTTGCATCTTCCTGGGAAGAAAAATATAGTTTTCTTGAACAGCAGTCCAGAAGTGAACGTATCCATAAAATCAAAGAAACTGTATATGAACTTCTGGAGATCTTCCGGGTCAGTCAGGAAGCAGAAAGCGCCCAGAAGAATTCTAATGAACAGATGTACCGTGAGTCTGCCCTGAAAAAACAGATTGAATTTCTTCAGAGACAGCTGGATGAGATGCATCCTGAGAATATCTCGGATGTACGCAGATTTGAGAAGAAAATCCAGGAGTCTGGCATGAATCCGGAGGCAAGGAAGGAAGCCGAAAAGGTTCTGAACCGGATGAAACAGGAAGGAAAAGATGGTCATGAATACGGACTTTTGTATGATTACCTGGATTTTGTTACCAGTCTTTCCTGGAAGGAAGAAGAAATGCCTTCTATAGACCTGGCAGAAGCCGAAAAGATACTGGATGAAGACCATTATGGCCTGAAAAAGGTAAAAGAAAGGATCATCCAGCAGATTGCGGTTATGGCGCTTAATAAAAAACAGGCTGGATCCATCCTGCTTTTTGTAGGTGCACCTGGTACAGGTAAAACAAGTATAGGTCAGAGCATAGCCAGAGCACTTCATAGAAAATATGTAAGGATCAGTCTTGGAGGTGTTCGGGATGAAGCGGAGATCCGTGGACACAGACGCACATATGTGGGCGCTATGCCGGGACGTATCATGGAGGGAATGCGAAGAAGCGGAGCGCAGAATCCGGTTATGGTGTTGGATGAAGTGGACAAACTGACTAGAGATTATGGCGGAGACCCATCCAGTGCACTTTTAGAAGTTCTGGATCCGGAGCAGAATTCCAACTTTACAGATCATTATATGAATGTACCATATGATCTGTCTAATGTGCTGTTTGTATGTACAGCCAATTCTACTGATACTATACCGGAACCTCTTCTGAACCGTATGGAAGTTATTCAGTTCCCCGGATATACACAGATCGAGAAATATCATATTGCCAGGGAACATCTTCTTCCAAAAGCAATGAAGAGTATGGGACTGCGTAATCAGAACCTGAAAGTGACAGACGAAGCCATATTAAAGATCATTGAAGAATATACGGCGGAGGCGGGAGTAAGAGGCCTTAAACGTCAGATCGATGTTCTTTGCAGATGCGTTGCTGTAAAATTGGTAAAGGGTGAGCAGAAAAGCATTACTGTCAGCGAGAAACGCCTGCCGGAGTTCCTTGGGAAGAAGGGCATCTATCATGAAAAGATCCAGGAGGAAATGCAGCCGGGAGTTGTAACCGGACTGGCCTGGACCAGAGCAGGCGGGGAAATCCTTTTTATAGAAACTTCCTTTACAAAAGGCAGCGGCAAGGTGATCATCACCGGGCAGCTGGGAGATGTGATGAAGGAGTCAGCACAGATTGCAGTTACTTATGTGAAGTCACTTTTCCCGGAACGCGCTGAGAAATTTGAAAAGAATGATCTCCATATTCATGTTCCTTCTGGTGCTGTGCCAAAAGACGGTCCGTCAGCAGGGATTACGCTGGTAATTGCACTTGCATCCCTGGTAACTGGAAAGACTGTGGATCCACAGATAGCCATGACCGGAGAGATTTCTTTGAGAGGCGGTGTTATGCCTATTGGAGGTCTTCCCGAAAAACTAATGGCAGCCCAAAGAGCCGGAGTTAAGAAGGTGTTTATTCCATATGACAACATAGAGGATCTGGAAGATGTGGCAGAAGAAGTGAAAGAAAAGATTCAAATCTGTCCGGTAAAGAAAATCAAAGAAGTGCTGGACCAGACCCTGGGCTTACAAAAAATGTAAAATTATTCTAGATTACAAATTCAGCAAAGAATATGCTATAATAAAACAACGAAACAGAAAAACTGTTTAAGCTGTAACTCACACAGAGTTTATGGAGGAAAAGTTATGAAGAAAGCAAAATTATTAGGAACATTATTATGTGCCGCATGCCTTGTTACAGGAAGCATTGCTCCTTCCGTACCGGTTATGGCAGATGGCATGAATGTTGTTACACTTGGAGCAGACCTGACACAGGATCAGAAGAACACCATGCTGAAATATTTTAAGGTCAGTGCTGATTCTGTTCAGATCATCAATGTTACTAATCAGGATGAGAGAGAGCACTTAAGTGCCTATGTTCCCATCGAGCAGATTGGTACCAGGACAGTCAGCTGTGCTTACGTTAAGCCTACCACTTCCGGAGGAATCAAGGTACGTACTGCTAATCTGAACTGGGTTACCTGTAATATGATCGCCACCAGCCTTTCTACTTCCGGGGTGAAGAATTGTGAAGTAGTTGCTGCGTGTCCGTTCCAGGTATCTGGTACAGGAGCCCTTACGGGGATCCAGATGGCCTATGAGTCAGCCAGCGGTGAACAACTGGATTCCACCAAGAAGCAGATCGCTACAGAGGAGATGGTTGTTACAGGTAATCTGGCTGAGGATATCGGACAGAACAGTGCCACTGCTGTGATCAATCAGGCGAAGACCCAGATCATTGCAGACGGTATCCAGGATGCGGATCAGATTTATAACATTGTTGTGAATATTGCAGATCAGAACGGAGTTGCTCTCTCTGATGATCAGCTTCAGACGATCGTAAGCCTGCTTCAGGAGATTGCACAGCAGGATTATGATTACAGCGATATGGAAGAGACACTGGAGCGTGTCAATGATAATGTTACCGGCCAGGGAGATACCACTTCTGATGATGATCCGGACAGTATTGTGAATAACGTAGATGAGAGCGTGCTTGGTGATGATGTGATCGCTGATTCCACAGAGGATCCTTCCCTTGCTGAGAAGACTGGCGATGACGGTTTTGCACAGGATACCAATACTGATGCTTCCGCAGACGGCACCACAGACAATAGTGCTGACACCAGTACAGACAATAGTACAGATAGCAGCACAGATAACGGTACCGATGTAAATGGTGATTCCGTAAATTCTTCAGATATTCCTGACGGGGATGAGATCCTGAATATTTCTGAAGTGAATACAGATTTCCTGACAGACGATACCAAAGCACTCTTTGAGAAAGCCAAGACTTTTGGCAAGGGAGAGTATGAAGGTGATACAGAGGCACTTCAGGAGGCTATGGGATCAGATGCTGTATGCACAGTGACTCTTGACAGTGATCAGGGTGAGAAGCTGTATAATGCCGTTCTTACCAAATATCTGGAGATCCTTGGTAATGGTACAGGATCTTATGTTCCTACCGGTAATGAAGAGTATCTGACTACTGAGCTTAATATGCTTCAGGAAGACCTGAAGGTGATCTTCGGTATTGATCTGACAGATGACCAGAAGGCAGAGGCTGGTGATAAGGCAGATATCCTTGGCGATAATGTTTCTTCTGACGATAAGAACACCTTGTATAAAGATACCATGAAGTTCTTTGAACAGCTGTATGGTGAGACCAGCATGGAAGAGACAACTGAGAATACAGATGCAGCAGTACCGGATAATACAGATGCATCTTACGATACAGAAGGGACAGACACATCCATGGATAATACAGATGATACTACTATGGATGAATCTGATATGACTCCTGCTGAAGGAGACGATATGGTTTACGATGAAACCATCAATGAATAACTGTCCCCTTAAAAATAGTTAAAATTGACCATTGCCAAATCCACAGTTTCCAGGTAATATGTTGCCAGACCGGAAGGAACTGATTCAGGTTGATCCAGTCAGTCCCTGTAAGGGAGGCATATAAAGGAAAAGGAAAGGCAGTGACTAATATGAATAACAAAGAGACATCAACAATCATGAAACTTGCAGAGACTGCGATTCTTGCAGCACTTTGCTACGTATCCTTCACATTTTTACAGATTAAGATCCCTGTTCCAGGTGGCGATGCTACATCTCTTCACATCGGAAATGCATTCTGTGTACTTGCAGCATTGCTTCTTGGAGGTGTTTACGGCGGTATGGCCGGTGCTGTGGGCATGACTATCGCAGATCTGATGGATCCGGTTTATATTACAGGAGCTCCGAAAACATTTGTTCTGAAACTATGTATTGGTTTGATCACCGGTCTGGTGGCACATAAGGTTGCAAAGATCAATGAGAGTACAGATAAGTCATACGTATTTAAATGGAGTCTGATTGCTTCTGTTGCTGGTCTGGCATTTAATGTTGTGGCAGATCCGGTTGTAGGATTTTTCTACAAACAGTATATACTGGGACAGCCACAGGAGATGGCTGCCGTTCTTGCCAAGCTTAGTGCAGTGACCACCTTTGTGAATGCAGTTGTTTCTGTGATCCTGGTTGTGTTCATATACAATGCACTTCGTCCGGCACTGATCAAGATGAATCTGATCCAGATCCATCCGGTACAGAAGGATAAGACAGTTTCTGCAAACTAAGTATTTTAGTAACTATTCAGTAGGAAAGAATTTATGAGGGTACTGAGCAGTTATGCTTTGTTTACTGCCACATCTTACAGGTGTGGCAGTTTTTTCTTATTTATGCGAAATACTGGAAAAAAGAAAAAGAGTGTGATAGAATGTTTCAATAAATATGCGTTTGGTGTGAAAACACCACAAGCATGATTACAGTAATTATTTAGCAGAAAGTATTTTGCGAGAGTACTGAACAGTTACGAATTACACAAAGGAGAATATATATGGGTCTTGCTGTTGTCAGTTTGAAAAAAGGAGAGGGCAGGCTGTTAAAATCCGGTGGGATGTGGATTTTTGACAATGAAATTGCTACGATCATGGGAAGTTTTGTGAATGGCGATATTGTACTGATTCATGATTTTGACGGATATCCTTTAGGAAAAGGATTTATCAATACCAATTCCAGGATCACAGTCCGGCTGCTGTCAAGGAATGAACAGACGGTGATCGATGAAGTGTTTTTTGAAAAAAGAGTACGGGATGCCTGGGAATACCGTAAGAAAGTGGTAGATACCCGCAGCTGCAGAGTGATCTTTGGCGAGGCAGATTTCTTCCCGGGACTTGTAATTGATAAGTTTTCTGACGTGCTGGTGGTTCAGTCCCTGGCACTGGGAATTGACAGATATAAAGAAATGATCATAGAGCTTCTGAAAAAGGTTCTGAAAGAAGATGGTATCCAGATCCGTGGCGTATACGAGAGAAGTGATGCCAAGGTTCGTCGCCAGGAGGGGATGGAACTTGTAAAAGGCTTTATTGGACCGGAATTCCCAACTCTTGTGGAAATTGAAGAAAATCAGGTAAAATATCAGGTTGATGTAAAGGATGGTCAGAAAACAGGATTTTTCCTTGACCAGAAATATAACAGGCTTGCAATCCAGAAGCTTTGCAAGAATGCCAAAGTGCTGGATTGCTTTACTCATACAGGTTCTTTTGCATTAAATGCAGGGATCGCAGGTGCTTCCAGTGTATTAGGGGTGGATGCATCAGCTCTTGCCGTGGATCAGGCAGCTGCAAATGCCAGGTTGAACGGTCTGGAAGATCGGGTACAGTTTCTATGCAGGAATGTGTTTGAGTTACTGCCTGAATTGGAGGAAAAGGAAGAAAAGTTTGATGTGGTGATCCTAGATCCACCTGCGTTTACAAAGTCCAGAAGTTCCATAAAGAATGCAGTGAAGGGCTACAGAGAGATTAACCTGCGTGCGTTGAAGCTGGTGAGGGAAGGCGGTTTTCTGGCCACCTGTTCCTGTTCCCATTTTATGGATTATGAGCTTTTTACACAGACGATCGGGCAGGCAGCACGAAGTGCTCATAAGCGGCTGCGTCAGGTAGAATACAGGACACAAGCCCCGGATCATCCAATTCTGTGGGCAGCAGATGAGTCCTATTATCTTAAGTTTTACATTTTTCAGGTATGCAGTGACAGATAGACCTTTACAGGCTGGGATCAGGGAAAGAGACAGACTGAATAAGGAAAGAAGGATTTCATGAAAGACAAATTTTACAGATTCATGCAGGGACGTTACGGAGTTGACCAGTTTGCAAAGTTTACCATGGGTGTGGCACTGGTTTCTATTGTGCTGGCGATTTTTGTAAACACAGGAAGCAGCGCAGGTTCTCTTTTGGATATGTTAGGCCTTGTAGCCATTGTGTATACATATTTCAGGATTTTTTCCAGAAATATTTCCAAAAGAGCACAGGAGAATCAGAAGTACCTGTCAGCTACTGCCAAGCTGCGTCAGAGACTGAACAAAGAAAAGAATATGATGAAACAGAGAAAGGACTACCATATTTATACTTGTCCTTCCTGCGGACAGAAAGTCAGGATTCCAAGAGGAAAAGGAAAGATAGAGATCAGCTGTCCAAAGTGTCATAGCAAATTTGTGAAGAGGAGCTGATATGTTCGGATATATTGTGGTAAATAAGCCGGAATTAAAAATTAAAGATTTCGCTTTATACAAATCCTTTTATTGTGGGCTTTGCAGGGAACTGAAAAGAAAATATGGGGTTTTCGGACAGCTGTCCCTTACCTATGATATGACCTTTGTGGCACTTCTACTTAGCGGATTATATGAGCCTGAGACAAAGAAAGGAACCACCCATTGTATCCTGCATCCTGTTCACAAAGAGACAGTACGGAAGAACCGTTTTACAGAATATGCAGCAGATATGAACATCATCCTTACCTATTATAAGTGTGTGGATGACTGGAAAGACGATAGGGATCTTTTGAAGCTTGCATATGCAAAGACCCTGAAAGGGAAGAACCGAAGGCTTTCTGTCGAATACGATAAAAAGGTGCACAGGATCATCCAGCTGCTGGAACAGCTATCGGATCTTGAAAAGAAAGATGAGAAGGATATTGATCAGGTATCCGGTATTTTTGGAAAGATCATGGCTGAGATCTTTGTGTATCAGGAAGATGTGTGGGCAAATACTCTTCGGAAGATGGGTTTCTATTTTGGAAAGTTTATTTATATTCTGGATGCGTATGATGATGTGGAAGCAGATCTGAAAAATGGAAATTATAATCCTTTTTCAAAGCGCTTTAAAATAAAAGGGTTTGAGGATGAGGTACAACAGCTTCTCATCATGATGCTTGCAGAAGCCTGTCGTGAATTTGAAAAACTACCTATTATAATATATGGAGATATTCTGAGGAATATTCTGTATTCCGGGGTATGGGTAAGGTTTGAGGCGATTACCAGAAAAAGGAGAGAAGAACAGGAGAAAGAACATGTTTGATCCATATAGTGTTCTGGGAGTATCACAGGATGCCTCAGACGAGGAAATCAAAAAGGCATACAGACGTTTAAGCCGGAAATACCATCCGGATGCGAATATTAATAACCCTGACAAAGACAAGGCTGAAGAGAAATTTAAGGAAGTTCAGCAGGCCTATGACCAGATCATGAAAGAACGGGAATATGGAAGCAGAGGGGCTGGCAGTTATGGAGGCTTTGGAGGTTTCGGTCAGCAATCCGGTGGGTACGAAGACGAGGAGAGCATCCGCAGGCGTGCTGCGGCTAATTTTATCCAGAGCGGACATTATCAGGAAGCTGTGAATGTACTGCAATCCCTTTCCCAGAGAAACGGAGAATGGTATTATCTTTCATCTATGGCCAATATGGGACTTGGTAATAATGTAAATGCCAGAAACGATATAGAGCAGGCGATTCGTCTGGATCCTGGCAATTCCCAGTATCAGATGCTGAAGAACCGGATGGATGGGGGCGGTACCTGGTACCGGCAGCAACAGGATCCATTTGGAGGCATGCCTATGGAGGGCGGCGACATGTGCTTGAAGATGTGTTTAGCCAGTACAGCTTGTAATCTGTGCTGTCCGGGAAGTGGTGTGATCTGCTGTTAAAGGCAGGATTTTCGGAACAGACGGTTATAATAGAGATAAAGAGGAGAAAAAATAATGAGTGTTAGAATTGGTATTTTAGGTTATGGAAATCTTGGCCGTGGTGTAGAATGTGCCATCAAACATAATCCGGACATGGAGCTTGTGGCAGTATTCACGCGCCGTAATCCGAAGGATGTGACTATTCTTACAGAAACAGCCAAAGTCTATTCTGTTAATGATGCAGAAAAAATGAAGGATCAGATCGATGTTTTGATCATCTGCGGAGGCAGTGCTACAGATCTTCCTATACAGACACCAAAATATGCACAGTGGTTTAATGTGATCGACAGCTTTGATACACATAAGAGGATCCCGGAGCATTTTGCGGCAGTGGATAAATCCGCATCAGAAAATGGACATGTTGGGATCATTTCTGTTGGCTGGGATCCGGGTATGTTTTCGCTGAACCGTATGTATGCCAACGCAATTCTTCCTGGAGGCTGCGATTATACATTCTGGGGCAAAGGAGTAAGCCAGGGGCACTCTGATGCTATCCGCAGGATCGAAGGCGTGAAGGATGCCAGACAGTATACCATCCCGGTAGAAGCTGCACTTGAATCTGTACGAAATGGTGAGAATCCTCAGCTTTCCACAAGGGAAAAACATACCAGAGAGTGCTTTGTGGTGGCTCAGGAAGGAGCAGATCTTGCACGTATTGAACGTGAGATCAAGACCATGCCAAATTATTTTGATGAATATGATACAACTGTTCATTTTATTTCAGAAGAAGAATTAAAGAAGAACCACAGTGGTATTCCTCACGGCGGTTTTGTGATCCGTACCGGAAAGACCGGATGGAATGATGAAAACAGCCATGTGATCGAATATAGCCTGAAGCTGGACTCAAATCCGGAATTTACTTCTTCCGTACTGGTTGCTTATGCACGGGCTGCGTATCGGATGAATCAGGAAGGACAGAAAGGATGTAAAACAGTTTTTGATGTGGCACCAGCCTATCTTTCTGCTATGAGCGGAGAAGAACTAAGGAAGCATCTTCTGTAATTTTTGGGGACATCCACCTCATTGGAAAATGTTACAAAAAATAAAATTTAAAATTGTTACAAATGTTAAAAAAGAGCAAAGATTATTATCAATCTTGCTCTTTTTTTGCTAAGAAATAGAAAATAAATATTGTGAAAAGTTTACATACTTATACTTTTGTATTGACGATTAAAAAATACCGTTGTATAATCTATTACATAAAGCTGTAACAATTTTGTAAAAGATTAAAGGCGATATCATGTTTAGATAAGAAAAGGAAGATTAAGTATGCGAAACGTATGTAAGAAATTTAAGATTTGGGGAGTGCTTTTGCTACTGATTTTGGCTGCAACAGGATTTTCTGCCCATAAGTCCCAAACAGAAGTTGAAGCTGCTGTTAAAACCGGATTTCGGACGTATAGCGGGAAGACATACTATATTGATCCAGATGGAAGCAAGCACAAGGGCTGGCTGAACCTGAATGGTAAGAAATATTATTTTAACCGTAAGACTGGTGTTCAGGTCAAGGGCTGGGCACAGGATCGCAAGGGACGTAAACGTTATTTTACAAAAGGAACTGGCGTTATGGTCACTGGCTGGGTGAAGGTATCCAAGGGAAAACGCAGATATTTTAACCCACGTACTGGCTACATGCAGACCAAATGGCTGACTTTGAATAATAATAAATATTACTTTTTCGCAAAGTCAGGGATCGCAGCTACAGGATTTTTAAGAGATTCTAAGAGAAATACCAGATATTTCTACAAGCCCAGCGGTGCTATGGCTGTTGGATGGGTCAGTGCGTCAACAGGTACTGTGAGATATTTCCAGTCTTCTGAGAAGTCCTCTTTGGATGGGATCATGGCAGTTGGCTTTACCCAGATCAATGGGGCTACATATTATTTTGCTTCCGGTACAGGTAAGATGGCTACCGGATGGAATGATATTAAGGTAGGAAAGAAGACTAATAAGTATTATTTTGATCCTTCGTCCGGTGTGATGTATACAGGAATACAGACAGTGGACGGGGTACAGCAGGAATTTGGAGAAGATGGTATTTATATAGGACAGGCTGTGAACGACCCTAATGCTACAGCTTCCACTGGCACAAAGACCATCAAGAATTATCTGGCAGGTGCTCTTCAGCCTGTAGGGCAGGCTTTGTATGTATGGGGCGGCGGCTGGAATGATTCTACCCGTAAGGGTGTAAGTCCTAAATGGAAACAGTGGTATAATAAGTGGTTATCCAATCCATCCGGATATGATTATAACAATTACCGTGACCTGACAGCTGTCAACAGAGCAAAGGGTCTTGACTGTTCCGGTTTTGTGGGCTGGTCTGCTTATCAGGTTATGCAGTCCCAGTCTAATGTAGGATCAGGCTATACAGTTGTATCCGGTGAGATCGGTTCTTATTATAAGAGTATTGGATGGGGTACGATTGTGAATCAGTCTTATCTGTCAAAGACCGAATGGAAAATGAAGCCGGGTGACATTGGATATAATAGTGGCCATACATGGATCGTTCTTGGACAGTGCAGTGATAAGAGCTTAGTGATCATACATTCTACGCCTCAGGCAGGATGTCAGATTGCAGGTACTACCACTCCTACTGGTAATTCTAATAGTGAGGCAGTTGTTCTTGCCAACAAGTATATGGCTAAATATTCTGGATTTACTAAATTTAATTACCATCCATCTTGCGGCAATTACATCCGTAATGGTAATTACCTTAGATGGAAGAGCAGCGTACTCAGCGATCCGGATGGGTATGGGAATATGACTGCTGACCAGATTCTGTTGAATCTGTTTGGATATTAAGATTGAACCGGAATGCAGAAGGCATTCTTGGATACAGCCACGCAGGCGCAGGGAAGACCGGCCTGTGTGGTTTTTTTATATCAGCTGGGAGCACCTTTGATATTTGTTGCACTTTAATTTCTATTTGTTACAAAAAAATTAAATTTATTAAAATTAGGGGTTGCAATGATGGTAACGATATGTTAATATGTATAAGAATTAAAAATAATGTTGCAGAAATATTACGTATTAAAACAATAAAGTTACGAGGGTGATAATCATGAAGAAAAGAATCGTATGTCTCACACTTGCACTAATGATGTGTGGTACACAGGTAGTAAGCGTAAGCGCTTCCAGAGAAGATGATCTGAGAGAAGAACAGGCTTGGACAAGCCAGCAGCTGGATGCTACATATGCTCGCATGAGTGCACTCTGGGATCAGAAGCAGCAGCTGGAGGGCGAGATCGCAACACTGGATGCCAATCTTGTAGATGTGATGGTCAATATACAGACTTTAGAGACAGATATTTCCAATAAAGAGACTGAGATCGTGAAAACAAAACAGGATCTTGGCAAAGCACAGAAGGCAAAAGAAAAACAGTACGATGCAATGAAAAAGCGTATTCAGTATCTATACGAAAAAGGCGGAAGTGATGCCTGGTTCCAGATGATGATGAATGCAGACAATCTTGCAGATCTTCTTACAAGAGCAGAGTATACACAGAAGATGTATGAGCAGGACAGAAAGAGCCTGGAAGTGTATTCTAATACTATTGAGCAGGTAAAGCAGCTGGAGGAAAAGTACACTGGTGAGAAGGCTGAATTAGAAGGCATGAAGCAGGAGTACGAAGCTGAGTCACAGAATCTTCAGGCACAGCTGGATGAGAAGAGAGCTACTTCCGCAGACTGTGAGAATGAGATCGCATATGCACAGCAGCAGGCTACTGAGTACGCAAATCTTCTTGCAGCACAGCAGGCTGAGATCGAGCAGCTGGAGGCAGAGCGTATCGCAGCAGAAGAAGAGGCAAGACGCCAGGCAGAAGCAGCAGCTGCTGCACAGGCATCTAATGATGGTGATTATGATTCTACCCAGTATGATGAAGAAGGAAATGCAGTAAGCAGTTCTGAATCATCAGGCTCTGGTGAGACTCAGTATGATGAGTATGGTAATGTGATTGATTCTGAGAATACAGTAGATCCAAGCGAATATCAGAGTTCTTCTGAGTCAAGCTCCTCTGATTCTTCTTCCAGTTCCAGTTCTTCATCTTCTGGCTCTGGTTCAGGATCTTCTGTTGTAAATTATGCTACTCAGTTTGTTGGCAATCCATATGTATGGGGCGGCACCAGCCTTACTGGTGGTGCAGACTGCTCCGGATTTGTACAGAGTGTATATGCTAATTTTGGCGTCAGCCTTCCAAGAACTTCTTATGAGCAGCAGAATGCTGGAACAGAAGTTTCTTATGCAGATGCACAGCCAGGAGACCTGATCTGCTATGGCGGTCACGTGGCAATCTACATGGGCAATGGACAGATCGTACATGCTTCCAATGCGAAGGATGGTATTAAGATCAGTAATAATGCAGCTTACAGAACCATTACCTCTGTAAGACGTCTTGTATAATAGCAAATAGTAAGATATTTAGAACATATCCCCTGAGACTGGAGTGCTTTTATTTGTGCATTCCGGAACTCAGGGATTTTTATTACCCAAATTTCAGATGGCAGTTTTTGGGGGGAGCTTTTTTGGGGGGATAGAAAAATAAGCATTGACAAATATATAGTAAAAGGGTATTATGATACCAGTATAATTCCATATTGAACATATTAAGTGCTGATCATTTCTAGAAGATGACAGAAGAGGGAATCAGGTGAAAGTCCTGAGCGATCCGGTCACTGTAACAGGGAAGCCAATCTCAATATCCCATTGTGCTGATGCATGAGAAGGGGAGAGGAAGCGATGATCCTGAAGTCAGGAAACCTGCTTAGTATGGCGAGGTTAAACTTCCGTGTAAAGTGTAACAACCAACTTCGGGGAATCCGCAGCCCCTTAGTGTTGTCTGCTCTTTAATGGTAGCAGACATTTTTTATGGAATGCGCCTGTTCATGAGAATTATACCGATTAAATGGCAGGCGATACTACTTCGGATGTCCGTTCCCTCCGCGTATTTATGAACGGTTCATTTTCTACCCCGAAGTAGCATCGCTCCCTCTTTTTTACAAGAAAAACAGGAGGCGGATGGAATGGCCGGTGAATATTGGGAAGGCAAAGAATATTCCTTTTTCAGTCATAAAGAATGTGAGTTTTTTCCGTGCCACAAAGGTGCAGACCCACAGGATTTTAATTGCCTGTTTTGTTATTGTCCATTATATGCCCTGGGGGATAAGTGCGGAGGGAATTTTAAATATACGGAAAAAGGCCTGAAAGATTGTACAGGGTGTTTACTGCCGCATAAGCGCAGAAATTATGGTTACGTAACCGGTAAGTATCAGGAACTTGCAAAACTGATGGATGAGATCAGAAGCGTGAAAGCTAATGATAAACAGGAATAATAAAGGCAAGAGTAATAAAAACAAGAATAATAGTGACAAGAATAACAAAGATAAGAGTAATAAAGATATAAATAAGAAAAGCTGTTGTACGGAAAATCTCTGAAAGGAGAATCCATACAGCAGTTTTTTTTATAGAAATTATTCCGTAATGTTCCAATAAAGTAAAAAATGTAATGGAAATACCTATCTAATGCTCCTGTTATATAAAAACCTATCTTTTCATAAGGAAGGAAAGCAGTCTGGGAATCTGGCTATTAAGGATCAGATCCGGTGGAAAATTACAGTCTTTTGCAAAAGCTTCCCCATAAGTAAAATCACCGATGTGAGAGATCCCATGACTGTCACTGGAAAGGAGCACAGGAACCTGATATTGGAGACACAGTTCTAAAATCCTGCGGCAATTAGGCCTGGTATCGCCACGGTATCCATAAGGCGCAAGAGATGCCTCGTTGATCTCCATAAGAACCTGGCTATGTGCGGCAGACCGGATCACGGCTTCATAATCAAGATCATATTGAGTATTATCAATATGGCCGAGAACCTTTACACAGGGATGCTGCATCACATTTAACAGTGCAAGTGTATTGCTCTGTCTGTCTGCGGGACGAAGGTTTTGGATATGCATACTGGCAATCGCATAATCAAGGCCTGAAAGCACATCTGCTGGAAGGTCGATCCGGCCTTGTTCATCCAGGATATTAACCTCTGCACCTAAAAGCAGCTGAATGCCAAAACGCTTCCTGGGGGCTGCGGACAGGCTGCGAAAATAAGAAACAGTACCTGCGCCTATAGTAGAAGGACCATGGTCTGTGATCCCTAAAAGAGAAAGTCCTTTGCATGAAGCTGCTTTTGCCATTTGGGTAATGGTACAGGAGGTGCCATGGCCACTGGCAATAGAATGAGTGTGTATATCTGATAAAAACATAATTAAACAACTCCTTTGCTACCAGTATGACACAGCGTGAAAAGCTTTGTCAATAAAAAAAACAGGTGATTTCCTGAAAAAACAATAAAAACAACATAATAAAACCTTTAAAAACAACATAAAACAACAGATTTACCTTGACTTATTGTGTGGAATGAGGTAGAATCACAATAGAAACAAAATGTTACTGCGAAAAAGGGAGCAGGAAACGCTATATATGCTTAAGGAGGATAAAAAAGCATGGTAAACGAATATGAGATCAAAAAACAGATTTGTGAAATCGGAAAACGTATCTACAACCGTAACATGGTAGCAGCAAACGATGGTAACATTTCCGTAAAACTGAATGACAATGAATTTCTCTGCACACCTACTGGTGTATCCAAAGGATTTATGACTCCGGAGTATATCTGTAAGGTAGATGCTAAGGGAAATGTGATCCAGGCAAATCCGGGATTCCGTCCTTCTTCTGAGATCAAGATGCACATGAGAGTATATCAGAAAAGACCGGATGTAGGATCTGTTGTACATGCACATCCTGTATATGCAACATCTTTTGCAATTGCAGGTATTCCTCTTACACAGCCGATTATGCCAGAGGCAGTTATCGCATTAGGATGTGTTCCGATTGCTGAGTATGGTACTCCATCTACCAATGAGATTCCGGATAGACTTGAGAAATATCTTCCATATTATGATGCAGTTCTTCTTGAGAGCCATGGCGCACTTACCTGGTCAACAGACCTTCTTGCTGCATACATGAAGATGGAATCTGTTGAGTTTTATGCACAGCTTCTGTACCAGTCCAAGATGCTGGGCGGACCAAAGGAATTTGATAAAGAAACTGTTCAGAAGCTTTATGAGATCAGAAGAAAAATGGGCCTTCCGGGCAAACATCCTGCAAATCTGTGCCTGAACAAAGATGGCGTAAACTGCCATAACTGCGGTGGTGGATGTGGTTCTTCTGAAGCGAAGAAAGACGTAGCAGGAGATGCAGATCTGGTAGCACAGATCACTAAACAGGTAATGAAACAGCTGGGAATGTAAGAAAAGTTAGGAGGACAATCTCATGCCAATCAGCGAAAGCATGGTACAGGATATTGTACAGGAAGTAATGGCAAAAATGCAGATTGCAGATGCTCCGTCCGGAAAACATGGCGTTTTTAAAGATATGAACGAAGCGATCGAAGCTGCAAAAAAAGCACAGAAGATCGTTCGTGCAATGTCAATGGACCAGAGAGAGAAGATTATTACCTGCATCCGCAGGAAAACAAAGGAAAATGCAGAAATTCTTGCACGAATGGGTGTGGATGAAACCGGAATGGGAAATGTAGGAGATAAGATCCTGAAACATCATCTGGTTGCAGATAAAACACCGGGTACAGAGGATATCAGCACAACTGCATGGTCCGGGGACAGAGGGCTGACACTTATTGAGATGGGACCTTTTGGTGTGATCGGTGCGATTACTCCTTGTACCAACCCAAGTGAAACAATTCTCTGCAATACAATAGGCATGCTGGCAGGTGGAAATACAGTTGTATTTAACCCTCATCCGGCAGCAATCAAAACATCGATTTATGCAATCAATCTTTTAAATGAGGCCTCTCTGGAAGCAGGCGGGCCTGATAATATAGCTGTAACCGTAGAAAAACCAACACTGGATACAAGTGAGATCATGATGAAGCACAAGGACATTCCGTTGATCGCAGCCACTGGAGGTCCTGGTGTTGTAACAGCAGTTCTTTCTTCCGGTAAAAGAGGGATCGGTGCAGGTGCCGGCAATCCTCCGGCACTGGTGGATGAGACCGCAGATGTGCGCAAGGCTGCACAGGATATTGTGAATGGCTGTACATTTGATAACAATCTTCCCTGCATTGCAGAGAAGGAGATCGTTGCAGTTTCTTCCATCGTAGATGAACTGATGCATTACCTTGTGACAGAGAATGACTGTTATCTTGCTTCTAAAGAAGAACAGGATAAACTTACAGAGGTTGTACTTGCAGGCGGCAAGCTGAATCGTAAATGTGTGGGACGTGATGCCAGAACATTACTTTCCATGATTGGTGTAAATGTACCTGCAAACATCCGGTGTATTGTATTTGAAGGACCAAAGGAGCATCCTCTGATCACCACAGAGCTTATGATGCCGATTCTTGGTGTAGTAAGAGCAAAAGATTTTGATGATGCAGTAGAACAGGCTGTATGGCTTGAACATGGCAATCGTCACTCTGCTCACATTCATTCTAAAAATATTGATAACATTACCAAGTATGCGAAAGCAATCGATACAGCAATTCTTGTAAAGAATGCACCGTCTTATGCTGCTCTTGGCTTTGGCGGAGAAGGCTATTGTACCTTTACCATTGCCAGCCGTACAGGCGAGGGTCTTACAAGCGCAAGCACCTTTACAAAGAGAAGACGTTGTGTAATGGCAGACAGCCTTTGCATTCGCTGACAGGAGGATGGTAGATAATGGATATGAATAATGTAAATATTGAAGAAATAGTAAAACAGGTACTTGCAGGAATGTCAGGAAATGCCTCTGCTCCTTCCAAAGCAGCACCTGCACCTTCAACAGGCAGCATTCCGAAAACAGCAAGGGTTGCTATGTTGACAGCACTTGAGCATTACGATATTAAGGAGTTCCCGATTCCTCCTGTTGGAGATGATGACATCCTTGTAAAGGTAGAAGGATGTGGTATTTGTGGTACAGATGCTCATGAGTTTAAAAGAGATCCGTTCAGCCTGATCCCGGTTGCACTGGGACATGAAGGAACTGGTGAGATCGTTGCCATGGGTAAGAATGTAAAGGCAGATACAGCCGGAAAACCTGTTAAGATCGGTGATAAGGTTGTTACCTGTATGATTTTTAAAGATGATCCTGACATTACAATGTATGATCTGAATAAGAAGAATGTAGGCGGCGCAGATGTTTATGGACTGCTTCCTGACGATGATATTCATCTGAATGGATGGTTTTCTGATTATATCTATATCAGAGGCGGCAGCTTCGGATCTACGTTCTTTAATGTAAGCGATCTGGATTTGGATTCCCGTATTCTGATCGAGCCAAGTGCAGTTTTGGTGCACGCAGTAGAAAGAGCGAAGACAACAGGCATCCTTCGGTTTAACAGCAGAGTTGTTGTACAGGGATGCGGCCCTATCGGTCTGATCTGTATCGCAGTACTTCGCACCATGGGTATTGAAAATATCTGTGCAGTAGATGGAGAACAGAAACGTCTTGATTTTGCCAAGAGAATGGGCGCAAGCATGACTGTAAACTTTAAAGACCACAAGGGTATTGAGGCACTTGCAGGTGCAGTAAAAGATGCATTCGGTGGACATCTTGCTGATTTTGCTTTCCAGTGTACAGGATCCCCGGTAGCACATTCCAATATTTATAAGTTTATCCGCAACGGCGGTGGCTTATGCGAGCTGGGATTCTTCATTAATGGAGGAGATGCTACCATTAATCCTCATTTTGATATTTGCTCCAAAGAGATCACAACAGTTGGTTCCTGGGTATATACACTGAGAGATTATGCAACTACATTTGATTTCCTGAAGAGGGCAAAAGGCATCGGTCTTCCAATGTCAGATCTGATCACAGACAGATTCCCCCTGGAAGAGATCAACGAAGCGCATAAGACCAATCTTGCAATGACAGGACTGAAGATTGCGATCATTAATAAATAACCGGCGGGATAAAGGAGAGAAGAGATGGCAGAAGCTGTAGGAATTTTAGAGGTGTTCGGATTGACAACGGCTTTCGTGGCAGCCGATGCCGGTTGTAAGGCAGCAAATGTCCATCTGGAGGTTTTTGATAAGAACAAACCTGCCAATGCGGACAGCCTGCCAGTACCACTTCTTGTCTGCATTAAATATCGGGGCAGCGTATCGGATGTGACAGCAGCTGTAGAAGCAGGTATGAAAGTTGCAAAAAGCATGACCGGTGTGGTTCAGCATTATGTGATTCCAAATCCGGATACCGGTACAGAAAAAATGTTAAAGATTAGTGCCCTGGATAGGCAATAGACATTGCAGAAATAAAAAAGATACTATACAATACAAGACAGAAGCAACAGACGATAACAATACAGTTTACTTAGATAATTCAGGAGGATTAAAAAATGGCACAGGAAGCTTTAGGAATGGTTGAAACCAGAGGACTTACAGCAGCAATCGAAGCAGCAGATGCAATGACCAAAGCAGCAGAGGTATCTCTGATCGGAACAGAGAAGATTGGATCCGGACTGGTAACAGTTATGGTTCGTGGAGATGTAGGAGCTGTTAAGGCTGCAGTAGAGAGCGGAAGCGCAGCAGCATCCCGTCTTGGAGAACTGGTTGCTACACATGTGATTCCAAGACCACACAATGATGTAGAAAAGATCCTTCCTACCATCTGAAAAGAATCAGGTAATTAAGGAGTTCGCTCATGAATAAATCATATGGCTTTATCGAAATCACAGGTGTTGTGGCGGCTATGGATGCCCTGGACATTATGTGTAAAACCGCAGATGTTCAGCTGGCGTCATGGGAACGCAAGCTGGGCGGACGACTGGTGACGATCATCGTAGAAGGCGATGTGGCGGCTGTAACAGAGGCGGTAGAGACTGCTGTAGCAAAGGCTATCAAGAAACCGGTCAGTTATGCAGTGATCGCCCGCCCCCATGAAGAGATTGTCAAGATAGTGGAATTAAGCGCGAGCCGATGGAAAAAATCTGAAGTACAGGGGGATGAATAATGGCTGACGAGAAAAATACAGCGGAAAATGAAGCCCCGAAAAAGGCTGCCGCTCCCAGGAGAAGAACGGCGAAGACAACAATCAAAAAAGAACCTGTAGAAAGATCACAGACAGATCATAAGGAGGAAAAAAGAATGACACAGGAAGCATTAGGAATGGTTGAAACCAGAGGACTTACAGCATCAATTGAGGCAGCTGACCAGATGTGCAAAGCAGCAAATGTTGCACTTGTTGGAACAGAGAAGATCGGATCCGGACTGGTAACAGTTATGGTTCGTGGCGATGTAGGAGCTGTTAAATCTGCTGTTGAGGCAGGAAGCGCAGCAGCATCCAGACTTGGTGAACTGGTTGCTACACACGTGATCCCAAGACCACATAACGATGTAGAAAAGATCCTTCCGGTTTTAAAATAATCCACAGGATAGAATACAATCGGAAAGAAAGCGGGTGCAATCTTGGAAACCAATAACATTGAGCTGATCACGAAAATGGTGATCAATGCAATCAATAAAAAAGAAGAAAAAGGCAATGGTTTTATGGTGCCTATCGGAGTTTCTGCAAGACACATCCACCTGACACAGGAACATGTAGAGGCACTGTTTGGTTCAGGATATCAGCTTACAAAGAAAAAAGAGCTGATGGGCGGACAGTTTGCTTCTAATGAAACAGTGACAATTGTTGGATTGAAGCTTCGTGCGATTGAGAATGTACGTATTCTTGGACCTGTGCGGAAAGCATCTCAGGTAGAGGTTTCTGCCACAGATGCTATTAAGCTTGGCATGAAGGTGCCTGTAAGAGAGTCCGGTGATGTGAAGGGCAGTGCCCCTATTGCGATTGTTGGACCTAAAGGTGCCATCTATCTGAAAGAGGGATGTATTGTGGCAATGCGTCATATACATATGTCTCCAAAGGATGCTCAGGCAGCAGGAGTCAGGGACGGTGACATTGTTTCTGTGAAGGCAGACAATGAACGTGGAACGATTTTCAATCATGTTAAGATCCGTGTGGATGACAGCTTTACATTAGAGATGCACATCGATACAGATGAGGCGAATGCGGCACAGATCGCTACTGGTAATACCGTAACGATTATCAAGTAAGATCTGATAAAGAACGCAATAATAGTTTTTCTCCTGCAGGGACTGTTCCACAGGGATCCAACAGGATATCTGGACAGTTCCTGCAGGTGGATTTAGAATACTGGAGGTTCATATGATTATAGGCAAAGTAGTTGGCAGCGTGGTTTCTACACGGAAAAGTGAAAAACTGGTAGGCAATAAATTTATGATCGTTGAGCCTGTCCATCATATGAAAGGTGACCTCAGTCAGATCGTTGCCATTGATATTATCGGTGCAGGGATCGGAGAATATGTATTGGTGGCACAGGGAAGCGCAGCAAGAATCGGCTGCGGCGTAGAAACAGCACCGGTGGATGCAGCTATTGTAGGTATTGTAGACGATGGTGCGGGATTGGAGTAACGCCATGGAAATTAAAGAGTTACAGAAAATTATTCAAGAGAATGGTGTAGTTGGTGCCGGCGGTGCCGGATTTCCTACATACATGAAACTGACCGATAAAGCGGATACGATTCTCATGAACTGTGCAGAGTGCGAGCCATTACTGAAATTACACAGACAGTTATTAGAGAAGCACGCATATGAGATCATGAAGACCTTCCATATGGTTGCAGAGACTGTGGGAGCGTCAGAAGCGATTATCGGGATCAAAAGGTCCTATACACAGACGGTAAATGCTTTGAAGCAGCATATTGAAGAATTTCCGGGAATGAGGATTCATCTTCTGGACGAAGTTTATCCTATGGGAGACGAGGTAGTGCTGATTTATGAAGCTACCGGCAGAGTCGTAAGACCTGGCGGACTTCCTATTGAGCAGGGTGTGGCCGTTTTTAATGTAGAGACTTTGTATAACGTATACAGGGCTGTAGAGTCAGGAAAACCTGTAACAGACAAATATGTATCTGTTGTTGCAGAGGTAAATAAACCAGTAACTGTAAGAGTTCCTCTTGGCTGTACACTGGAAGAGGTAGTGGAGCAGGCAGGCGGTATTACAGTAAAAGATCCGGTATATTTTGTTGGCGGACCGATGATGGGACGTATTGGGCAGCCTTCTGATCCGGTGACAAAGACGACAAATGCGATCCTGATCCTGCCTAAGGATCATCTGATCGTGCAGAAGAAGCAGAGGACTTCTTCTATAGATTTGAAAAGAGCAGCATCAATTTGCTGCCAGTGTAATACCTGTACGGATCTGTGCCCGAGAAATAATCTGGGACATCCGATTGATCCGGCACGCTTTATGAGAGCAGCATCCAATCATGATTTTCAGGATCTGAATCCATACATAAATGCAAGTTTCTGCAGTTCCTGCGGTGTTTGTGAAATGTATGCATGTCCACAGAGTCTGGCACCAAGGACTTTGCTGGCAGACATGAAAGGCGGGTTACGTAATGCCGGGATCAGACCTCCGCAGGGGGTTCAGCCGGTGCCGGTAAAAGAATCCAGAGAGTATCGTAAGGTGCCTGAAGAAAGATTGATGGCAAGGCTTGGACTTACCAGATATGATAAGAATGCACCACTGGATGAAACTCTCGTACCTGTACCAAAAGTTCGGATCCTTTTAAGCCAGCATATCGGAGCCCCTGCCCAGGCAATTGTAAAGGCAGGAGATCAGGTTGAGAGGGGTCAGATGATCGGAGCACCTGCAAATGGTTTAAGTGTAGGGATTCATGCATCGATCACAGGTAAAGTAACAGAAGTAACAGACCGTTATATTGTAATTGCAAAGATGTAGAAAGGACGGACAGAACATGAGCAAAGCAATCGGGATGATTGAATTTAAAACCACATCCACAGGTGTAACCGCTGCAGATGCTATGGTAAAAACATCGGAAGTGGAGATCGTGGAGGCACAGACCGTATGTCCGGGCAAATATATTGCAATTATAACCGGAGATCTGAGCGCAGTAAAAGCTGCTGTTGAGACAGCAGTAACTACTTATGAGGATAAATGTATTGACAGTTTTGTCCTTGGCAATCCTCATGAATCTATTTTCCCGGCTATTTACGGTACCACACAGGTGGAAGAAATCAGTGCCCTGGGAATACTTGAAACTTATGACGCAGCCTCCATTATTGAAGCTGCTGACCAGGCTGCTAAGACAGCTATCGTAGATCTGATCGAACTTCGTATTGCTAAAGGTATGTGCGGAAAGTCCTATATGATGATCACAGGAGAGGTTTCTGCTGTGGAAGCATCTATCCAGAGAGCAAAGGAACTTGTTGCGGAAAAGGGAATGTACCTTGATTCCTCCGTTATTGCACATCCGGACAGGAGAATGATCGACAGTATCTTGTAATTTACAACAAAAAAAAGAAAAAGGAGGCAGATTAATGCTCGCATTAGAGAGACGGAACTTGATTTTAACAAAACTGCAGGAAGAAAAGCGGGTTGTGGTCAGCGAACTCAGCCAGCTTTATAACGTCTCTGAGGAAACCATACGCCGTGACCTGGATAAGCTTGAAAAAGAAGGGCTTGCCATTAAAAGCTACGGTGGTGCGGTGATCAATGAGAATGTAAGTATTGATCTGCCTTTTAACATCCGTAAGAATCAGAATGTGATCGGCAAACAGAGAATGGCAGAGATTGTAGCCTCCCTGATCCATGAGGGAGAAACAATCTCCATGGATGCCAGTACTACAGATGTATTCATTGCAAAAGCATTGAAAAGTAAAGAGAAACTCACTCTTTTAACTAATTCCATGGAAATCCTCCTGGAATTGACTGATGTGTCAGGCTGGAACATCCTGTCTACTGGTGGGACGATGAAAGAAGGATATC
Source organism: Blautia ammoniilytica (assembly GCF_025566965.1). Taxonomy (NCBI): domain Bacteria; kingdom Bacillati; phylum Bacillota; class Clostridia; order Lachnospirales; family Lachnospiraceae; genus Blautia; species Blautia ammoniilytica. The sequence continues at coordinate 64,864 of NZ_JAOQJL010000001.1, forward strand.
TGGCATTTCTTGGTTCAAAGACCGATGAAGCTTTCAGGTCTTATTATGTGGATACTGCTATTTTTTCCTGCAAAGCACTGGATCGAAATAGAGGGATCATGGAATCCCAGGAAGCATTCGGCTGTGCCAAGCGTGCAATGATCGCTTCGGGAAGAAAGAAGATTCTTGTGCTGGATAATGGCAAATTTGACCAGTCAGCTTTTTGCATAGCAGGTTCTTTTAAAGATGTGGATATTGTGGTGACAGATGTAAGACCAGCTGATGAGTGGATGCAGCTTTTTGATGAATGGGATATAAAGTGCCTGTACCCATCCTGCGAATCAGAAGAATAAGGAGCATGTGGTTATGAAAACATTTGAAATGAAAACAGTGATCCATTTTGGTGATAATTCACTGGAGCGGCTGAAGGTGATTCCTTATAAAAGAGTGCTGATCATTACAGATCCTTTTATTGCAAATGGGGATATGATCGATCTGATCACAGCACCACTGAAAAGCGGAGGGATACAGTATGATCTTTTTACAGATGTAGTACCGGATGCACCAATAGGGAAGATTGCTGAAGGAGTGAAAAAGTTTCTGGAGTATCAGCCGGAAGCAGTGATTGCTGTGGGCGGCGGATCTGCCATTGATTCCTCCAAAGCCATCCGTGAATTCGCTTTAAAGATCAATAATTATGGAAAGGTAGGCCTGATTGCCATTCCTACCACAAGTGGGACTGGCTCAGAGGTGACTTCCTTTGCGGTTGTAAATGATACAGATGCCCAGGTAAAATACCCGCTTGTATCTGACAGCCTTACGGCGGATGAGGCCATCCTGGATGCAGAACTGGTTCGCAGTGTACCTGCTTCTGTAACAGCAGATACAGGAATGGACGTATTTACCCATGCACTGGAGTCTTATGTAAGCACGGATCACAATGAATTTTCAGCAGCATTGGCTGAGAAGGCAATTGAGATATGTGGTGTATTCTTACTTCGTGCTTATCTGGATGGCAATGATATGCATGCACGCCAGAAGATGCATGTAGCTTCCTGCCTTGCAGGGCTTTCCTTTAACACGGCAGGATTGGGGATTACCCACAGTATGGCACATCAGCTAGGTGCTATGTTCCATATTCCCCATGGAAGGGCGAATGCAATGCTTCTTCCCCATATTGTGGAGTTCAATGCAAATATCAATAAACACAGCAAGAGCCAGAAGGAATATCTTCCGGCTGTGAAGCGGTATTCTAATATTGCACACGTCCTTGGACTAAGCAATTATAATAAAGTGATGAGTGTACGTTCTCTTGTGAACTGGATCCAGTTTATGCAAAAAGAGATGAACATACCGTTGACCATTCAGGAAATGAAAACGATCACACCGGATGTTTATTTTGCAGCAATCGACCGGATGGCCGAGGCAGCTTTGGCAGATGCATGTACAGCTACTAATCCAAGAGTTCCTACCAAAGAAGACATCGTAAAGATCTATACAAAACTCTGGTCTTTTTAAATGAGCAAGCAGCAGGACAGTTCCATAACTGTCCTGTAAATATATACAGTTTTGAACCTAATTAATTAGCCGGGCGGGTCACGGATATCCGCTTAACTAATGAACATATACGTTTCTGTTATGCGGAATGCAGGGACGTATCACTTAAAAAGTCTTTTTATTAGAAAAGGTAGATACTATGAAAAGATCAAAAAGAATAGAAGCTTTAGACAAGCGGGCAGTAAATCTGGATGGTTTTATTGATGAGTGGCCGGAGATGGGATTTGTGGCAATGCACAGTCCTTACGATCCCAAACCATCGGTAAAGGTAGAGAATGGAATGATTACAGAACTGGACGGAAAGAAAAGAGGAGATTTTGATTTTCTGGATCAGTTCATTGCAGATTATGCAATTCGGGTGGATCGGGCAGAAGCGTCCATGGCGGTGCCTTCTCTTGAGATCGCACGGAAGATCGTAGATATTTCCGTATCCAGAAAAGAAATCCTTTCGATCGTATCAGGGATCACACCTGCAAAAATGGCAGAAGTGATCAATCATCTGAACGTGGTGGAAATGATGATGGGCATGCAGAAAATGCGTGCAAGAAAGGTGCCAGGCAATCAGGCACATATTACAAATCTGAAGGACGATCCGGTGCAGATTGCAGCAGATGCTGCTGAAGGTGCACTTCGTGGATTCAGGGAAGAAGAAACCACCATGGGTGTGGCAAGATATGCGCCTTTTAATGCCATAGCACTTCTGATTGGCTCACAGGCTGGCAAGAAGGGAGTTCTGACCCAGTGCTCTGCAGAAGAGGCCACAGAGTTGGAACTGGGGATTCGTGGGTTTACTACCTACGCAGAGACATTGTCTGTATATGGAACCGAGAAAGTCTTTATTGATGGGGATGATACTCCTTATTCAAAGGCATTTCTTAATTCAGCTTATGCCTCCAGAGGTCTAAAAGTCAGATTTACTTCAGGTGCAGGCTCCGAAGTATTGATGGGAAGCAGTGAACAGAAATCCATGCTTTATCTGGAATGCAGATGCCTTTATGTAACCAAAGGCGCTGGTTCCCAGGGAATCCAGAATGGTTCTGTAAGCTGTATTGGTGTTGCGGCCGGCGTTCCGGCTGGTATCCGTGAGGTTATGGGAGAAAATCTTGTGGCAGCACTTTTGGGACTGGAATGTGCATCTTCCAATGACCAAAGCTTTTCTAACTCAGACATGAGAAGGACAGCAAGAACTATGCTTCAGTTTATGCCTGGAACGGATTTTATTTTTTCTGGTTACGCGGCTGAGCCAAATTACGATAATATGTTTGCAGGCTCCAATTTTGATGCAGAGGATTTTGATGATTACAATGTAATGCAAAGAGATATGCAGGTGGATGGCGGGCTCAGGCCGGTTACTGAGGATGAAGTGATCCGTGTACGCCGCACTGCAGGAAAGGCAGTTCAGGCAGTATTTAAATACCTGGGGCTTACTGAGATTACCGATGAACAGGTGGAAGCAGTTACCTATGCACATGGAAGTAAAGATACATTGAACAGAGATTCTGCAGCAGATATTATGGCAGCGGATGATCTGATGAAGCGTGGGATCACAGGGATTGATGTGGTGAAAGCATTGGCAGAAAGCGGATTTGAGGAACTGGCACAAAGTATCCTGAACATGCTGAAGCAAAGAGTGATTGGTGATTATATGCACACAGCTGCTATCCTGGATGAACATTTTCAGGTAATGTCCGGGGTTAATACACCTAATGATTATATGGGACCGGGAACCGGTTATCGTGTAACAGGAGAGCGTTGGGAAGAAATCAAAGCCATTCCTCATAGGATCAATGTAGACGAATTTTAGGAGGCTGTGTTATGAAAATAGATGAACAACTGATACGTGCTGTTACTGCAGCAGTAGTGGAACAGTTGCAGAAAAACGGGCAGCTCCACTTGGATACAGTAAGAGATACAACAAACAACAAAGAAGGCTATAAACTTGCCGGAAGAACACGGATGAAGCCAAAGCATTCTTATAAGGACACTGTAAAAGCAGAACAGGGCACTGATCCAAAAGAGATCGTAATCGGTGTGGGAGCTGCTTTTCAGACAGAGATTCGCTCTACGATCTGTGGGATTCCTTTAGATAAGGTTTTGCAGAATGTACAGGCTGGGATTGAGGAAGAAGGCATGGTTTCCAGAGTTGTAAAGGTTCTGGACACTTCAGACGTTGGATTTATGGCACTTCAGGCTGCCAAGCTTTCCGGTTCAGGGATTGGTATAGGGATCCAGTCAAAAGGTACCACTGTGATCCATCAAAAGGATCTATATCCCTTATCTAATCTGGAACTATTTCCGCAGGCACCGCTGATGTCATTGGATACTTACAGGAAGATTGGCAGAAATGCTGCCAAATATGCAAAAGGGGAGAAAGTAACACCTATTGAATGTACCAATGACCCTATGGTGCGTGCCAAATATCAGGTAAAGGCAGCTCTGATGCATATTGTGGAGACAGAACAGCTGGATCCGGAAAAAGGGATGATCAGTTGGGAGGGAGTATGATGAGTAATTATCCTCTTGGACAAAATGAAGCAGATACCATAACTTCTAAGACAGGGAAAAAGTTGAATGAGATCACTCTGGAAGAAGTTAAAAAAGGAAATGTAACAGCTGAAGACATTAAGATTTCATCTGAAATGCTGAAACGTCAGGGAAAAGTAGCCCAAGAAGCAGATAATCCTCAGATGACTGCAAATTTTGAGAGAGCGTCAGAATTGGTGAATGTTCCGGATGATGTGATTTTAGATATGTACAACAAGCTGCGACCTAATCGTTCTTCGAAAAAGGAACTGGTGCTGATGGCACAGGAGCTTCTGGAAAAATACCAGGCGCCCCATTGTGCAAAGCTTGTACTGGAAGCAGCAGAAATATATGAAAAAAGGGGAATTCTTCTTTGAAACTGATTGCTGGTGTTGATATAGGAAATTCCACAACTGAAGTATGTATTGGGGCGATAGAAGACAATGGCAGATTCCGCTTTCTTTCCAGTGCTTCCAGGATGACCACGGGTACCAAGGGAACATTGCCTAATGTTCACGGGATCAAGGCAGCTCTTACAGAAGCAATGGAGCGGATCCATGAGCCTGTGGAGCGGCTTTCCCTTATTCGTTTGAATGAGGCTGCACCTGTGATCGGGGATACTGCAATGGAAACCATTACAGAGACGATCATTACAGAGTCTTCCATGATTGGACATAATCCTTCTACACCAGCAGGTGCAGGAGAGGCGGTCGGCCGTCTGATATTTCTTGAGAATTTATGGAAGGGCGAGGCAGGAGCAGCCTATATAGTAGCTGTGTCTAACAGATTTTCATATGAAGAAGCAGCCGCCAGGCTGAACCAGTTTCTGCCGGAACTGGATATCCGAGGACTGATCCTTCAGGCAGATGAGGCTGTACTTGTGGAAAATAGATTGAACCGCAAGATGCCCATTGTGGATGAAGTGAAACATATTACCAGGATTCCAGAAGGAAAGCTGGCTGCTATTGAGGTTGCCTTGCCAGGTACATCTGTCAGGATGCTTTCCAACCCTTATGGGATCGCAACCCTTCTCGGGCTGGATGCACAGGAAACAAAAGCCATTACTCCTATTGCCAAAAGTCTTGTGGGAAAAAGAAGTGCAGTAGTGATCCGCACACCTCATGGAAATATGAGAGAGAATATTCTGCCGGCAGGGGAGATCCATTTAAAAGGGGAGAAAGATCTGCAGGTGAATATTGATGCAGGTGCAGATGTGATCATGGAAGCAGTTGCCCAGGCAGGGGAGATCCAGGATATTACAGGGCAGGATAATACCAATGTGGGAAATATGTTGAAGCGGATCAAGAATGGTATGGCTGAGGTAGCTGGCAGCAAAGGAGATGAGATACGGATCACAGACATCCTGGCTGTGGACACCCTGGCGCCTGTAGAGATCAGCGGATCTCTGGCTGGAGAAACCTGTATGGAGAAGGCGGTTGGCATTGCAGCTATGGTAAAGACCCAGCATCTGCCTATGCAGCAGATCGCAGACAGATTAGAGGAAGAGCTCCACGTAAAGGCATCAGTTGCCGGGGTGGAGGCAGTGATGGCTTCCCTTGGTGCAATGACTACACCTGGTACCAGGCTTCCGCTGGCAATTCTGGATATGGGAGGAGGATCTACAGATGCAGCCGTCCTTGAACCGGATGGTTCTGTAAGGACTACCCATCAGGCAGGTGCCGGTGAACTGGTTTCCATGCTGATACAGACAGAACTTGGTCTTGGCAGCCGGGTTACAGCAGAACAGATCAAGAAGTATCCTATGGGAAAGGTGGAAAGTCTGTTTCATATGCGTTTGGAAAATGGAGCTATGCAGTTTTTCCCGGAATCCATAGATCCAAGATATTTTGGTCATGTGGTTTTGCTTGCACCAGGCGAGATGCTGAAGATTGAAGAAGACATTCCTATGGAACGTATCCTAGAGGTGCGGCAGGATGCCAAGAAAAAGGTATTTGTGAGAAATGCGATTCGTGCACTTAGGACAATAGCACCGGGGAATGACCTTAAAAATATACCCAATGTGGTTTTAGTTGGCGGTTCAGCAGAGGATTTTGAGATACCAGAGATGCTGATGGCGGCTCTTTCGGAATATAGGATCGTATGCGGACGAGGAAATATCAGAGGGACAGAAGGTCCAAGAAATGCAGTAGCAACAGGGCTTTTGATGTCCTATCTTGGGGAGAAACACCAAGGGTAAAGTAAGAACAGGAAGGAGAAGAGGCAATGGTTGTGAACAGGCCGGAGATCATCTTGTATACCTGCAGGCCGGATGAGGATTATCTGAAGGAAGTCTGTGCCGGGATTGAAGAAGAAGGCGTATTATATCGTATATACAGCCGTCAGGGAGATCTGGATACACTGGCTTTTGAAGCAGCAGCTGTCTCTATGCTAGGCTGTGGGATCGGGATCACAGGTAGCAAGCTTGCCATGCAGATGCAGCATCTTCCTAAAGGGAAAAATGTTTTTGAATTGAATTGTCCCAGATTCTGGCAGTGTCGTAATTTGGGAGCCAATAGCGCAAGGGCTGTAAAAAAGATGCCCTTTAAATCTGTAATAACCGGAAAAATGGAGGAATCACTGTTATGAATATTTATACGAAAGGCGGAGACAAAGGGACAACAAGTCTTGTACATACAAAAAATGTGTCAAAGTCAGATGACAGGATTCAGCTGGTTGGCACCATTGATGAGCTGACCAGTCACATTGGTCTGGTAAAATCCATGTTAACGGATCCGGATATGATACAGAATCTGGAAAAGATCCAGTCTACACTGATCACTTTAATGGCTGGGATCGCCGATCCTTATAAACGGGATTATCGGATCAGTGATGAGGAAACCAGTTTTCTGGAAGCAGAAATTGATCGGCTAGAAGGTTTGTTTGACAGACCAAAGGAGTTTATTCTTCCAGGTGCCAGCCGTCTGTCAGCAGAGACGGATGTGGCACGTACTGTGGCCAGGCGGGGAGAACGGGTGTTGGCTGCGGTCAGTGTGAAATTCGGGGCAGACAATGGTGCAAAAAAATATATGAATCGTCTGGCAGATTATCTTTATGTACTGGCAAGGTATATAGATGCCAGAGAAATGGGACATTCAAAAGATAGTGCATCAGGAAAAGAAGAATTTGCAGATAAGAAAAATCTGCAGAACAGAGGAAGTATTATGGGACAGAAGGAAATGCCAGTCAGTGAGGCGGTGATACAGGAAGTTTTGAAAAGAATGGGAATACAGGGAAAGATTACTTTGGACAGTGCCAAAAGGCTGATCGAAGCCATAGAACAGGAGGCACAGCGAAGAGGAAAGAAGGCTGTGATCGCCGTCTGCGGTCCGGATGGGAATCCCATTGCAGTTCATGTGATGGATGGCGCATTCCTGGTAAGCTTTGATGTAGCTATCAAAAAGGCATATACTTCTGTAGCTGTTAAAATGACAACAATGGAACTCTCAGCACTTGCCCAGCCAGGAGGGACTTTCTATGGACTGGATAAAATGGACAATGGAAAGATTGTGATCTTTGGCGGTGGTGTACCCCTGAAAGTAGGGGATACTATTATCGGAGGATTGGGTGTTAGCGGCGGCACCGGAGAGGAAGACCATTCTCTGGCAGAGTATGGTCTGAGCATTCTGGATCAGGTACTATGATAAAGATGTGATGGTGCAGTTTTGGGCAGCCATATGTAGAACTGTGCATCAAGCCTCACGTGCGTTCGACTTGAAATTTTAGAAAAGACATTTTATTTTATGAAGGAAACAGACCTGCGTTTTTTTTCATGTAAGATGTCTTTTTTTGATGAAAATGAAAATAGGGTGGATATAAACATCCTGCAAACTTTCGGTGAAATATATCTTTATGTTGGAAAAAAAGACAGGATCAGAAGGGAAAACAGGTGCAACCTGTCAAAATATGCAAAATGAGAGGGTTTTCTTTTGGTTGTATTCTGGCAGATGCTTTGATAGAATGGAGGAAACGAAAGAGGGAATAAGTAAAAAACATGTCTGCTGTCAGTTCTGAACAGCGAAAATCTCCCATCTTTTTATTTTTTTGTCTAAAAACCGGAAGTCAGGCTGATAAACAGCGAAGACTTCCGGTTTTGTCTATAATTTTTTATATTTTCCTGGCGTGGTACCTTTGTATTTACGGAAGGTACGGATAAAATAGCTTAAATCATTAAAGCCTGTCCGATAGGCAATCTCAGTAATGGAGTCATCTGTGGTGGAAAGCTGGTAGCAGGCCTCCTCAATCCGTTGTCTGTTCAGGTAGTCCATCGGGGTCTGGTGGGTCATTTCGGAAAAAAATCTGCAGAAATATTTTGGGGACATGGAAACAGAGGCAGAAAGCTGCTGCAGGGTCAGAGGACTGGAATAATTCTGTTCAATAAATTCGACCACCTGCTTCAGCTGCTGAAGTCTCTTATAGTCACGTCTTGTTTTGGAAATCCGGTCAAGATATAATTGTTTACCAAAAACAAGTCCGAAAAAATGATAAAATTGTCCAATAACTGTCATTTCATATCCTATGCTTTTTTCCAGGATAGCCTGAAAGATATCGTTCACAGTATCTACAATATCCGGGTATTTTCCTGTAAAATGATGATATACCATTAATTCCTGATGGGCAATCTTCTGGATGTATTCCCCACACAGGGTGTTTTGCTTGATAAATGTATTAATGTCAAAAACAATACATTCATATACACAGTCATTGTCTGGTATGCCACTGTGAAGAATACCACTGTTGACAAAAATAACATCACCTGCTTGTGCAGTAAAGCTTTTTTCGTCTAAAGTGACAGTAAGGCTTCCGCGCAGGATTCGCATGATCTCGTATTCCACATGCCAATGATAAGACATTTCATAGCGTGGGTGGCTGCTGTCAATGTGATGAAATTCAAAAGGAAACTGATATGTCCCTCTTGGCCGGTCTTCATTCTGATCCAATCCGTGCAAAAAATACATCTCCTTTCATTAAAATAGAAAAAGTGAATATTATGCTATTATTTGCTATTATAACACAAGTAATAATGTGCACACAACGGTATAATGAAAATCAGAGAAGGTTGTACATATGTATCTGTCAGGGGATAGACTAAGACAGATACACATTCTAAATTTTATTATGGGAGGTATTTAATATTATGGCAAAGAGCAGACTGATCGGTGAATATCCAGTAATCGGTATTCGTCCTACGATTGACGGCAGACGAGGCACTCTGGACGTAAGAGGTTCTCTGGAAGAACAGACCATGGGAATGGCAAAGGCTGCTGCAAAATTATTTGAAGAAAATCTGAAATATTCCAATGGCGAGCCGGTAAAGGTTGTAATCGCAGATTCTACCATCGGACGAGTTGGTGAATCAGCAGCATGTGCTGATAAGTTCAGAAGAGAGGGCGTAGACATTACCCTTACTGTTACTCCATGCTGGTGCTACGGTTCTGAGACAATGGATATGGATCCACAGACTATTAAGGCAGTCTGGGGCTTTAATGCAACAGAAAGACCGGGAGCTGTATATCTGGCATCTGTTCTTGCTACACATGCACAGAAAGGACTTCCTGCATTTGGTATTTACGGACATGAGGTTCTGGATGCAGATGACATGGAGATGCCTGAAGATGTTAAAGAAAAAATGCTTAGATTCGGACGTGCAGCAGTTGCAGTTGCTTCTATGAGAGGTAAATCCTGGCTGCAGATCGGTTCTATCTGTATGGGTATCGGCGGTTCCATTATTGACTCTGATTTCATCGAGTCCTACCTTGGAATGCGTGTAGAGTCTGTGGATGAGGTAGAGATCATCCGTCGTATGACAGAAGGCATTTATGATCACGAAGAGTTTGAGAAGGCTCTGAAATGGGCAAAAGAAACATGTACCATCGGATTTGATAAGAACCCACCAGAACTGCAGATGACAGAAGAACAGAAAGAAGAGCAGTTTGAATTTGTTGTTAAGATGGCAGTTATCGTTCAGGAGCTGATGAACGGATGCGATAAGCTGGATCCGAAATTCTCTGAAGAAGCGATTGGCCATAATGCACTTGGAGCTGGATTCCAGGGACAGAGACAGTGGACAGACTTCTACCCCAATGGAGACTTTGCAGAGGCAGTCCTTAATACATCTTTTGACTGGAATGGAGCAAGAGAGCCATACATCCTTGCTACAGAGAATGATGTTCTGAATGGTCTTGGAATGATGTTTATGAAACTTTTGACAGGACGTGCACAGATGTTTGCGGATGTACGTACTTTCTGGAGCCCAAGCGCGATCAAGCGTGTGACAGGTTATGATGCAGAAGGCCTGGTTAAAGAAAATGGCGGTCTGATCCACCTGATCAATTCCGGTGCATGCTGTCTGGATGCAAGCGGAGAGGCAAAAGATGAGAACGGCACACCAGTCATGAAAGAGTGGTGGAATGTTACTGAGGAAGATCAGAAAGCAATCATGGCTGCTACTACATGGAATGCAGCTGATAACGGATATTTCCGTGGCGGCGGATTCTCCTCCAGATTTGTTACAAAGGCAACCATGCCTGCAACAATGATCCGCCTGAACCTTGTAAAGGGTCTTGGACCGGTTCTTCAGATTGCGGAGGGATGGACTGTAGAGCTTCCTGAGGATGTATCTGATACTCTTTGGAAACGTACAGATTATACATGGCCATGTACTTGGTTCGTACCAAGATGCGATGGCAAAGAGGGCGCATTCAAATCTGCATACGACGTTATGAACAACTGGGGTGCTAACCATGGCGCAATTTCCTATGGACATATTGGTGCAGACCTGATCACTATGTGCTCCATGCTTCGTATTCCTGTATGTATGCACAATGTATCTGAAGATCAGATCTTCCGTCCGGCAGCATGGAATGCTTTCGGTATGGATAAAGAAGGCGCTGATTACCGTGCATGCAAGAATTACGGACCATTATACAAATAATGGGATGAGTGTGGGAGTACAGACAAGAAGTAATTTGCAGGTATCGTAGACTGCATCCTGTATCCTGACTTTATAAATAGTAGTATTCACCTGCCTGACCGTCTGAATGGATGGTCAGGCGTTTTTTCTGCAAAAAATGACAAAAAAAGATTGAAACTTTCCATGGAAATGATAGAATAAAAAATAATAGGCAATTTTCCAATCAATGTATCTTATGAGGGAAATGGACAGTTGCATTAGCAGAAAGAAAGGGAATGGAAGAACCATATGAAGAATATTCTAAAAGGATTTTTGGGAGCTGTGTTTACTGTTCTGTTTACCATTACAGTATGGGCAGATGCAGGTAATACACAGAGTATAGATTATCCCACAGATTATTATATGATCGTGGAAAGTAAAGAAGGCGGTATTGATATATATGCTGAGCCGGATCTTTCTAGCCAGAAGCTGAATGATCAGCTGATTCCTAATGGGACAGCCCTTCATATAGAAGGTGAAAAGCAAACAGAAGATAAGCGTATATGGGGTTATACCAAATATCATGGCATGTATGGATTTGTTCCTACAGATGATCTGAAGCCGGTTACCCGTTCACAGGCTGTACAGTCTGAGTATTATTTATATGGTGGTAAGGATGCAGATTATGACCTTACGGTTGCAGCAAAAGATGGCAGCGTTGCTTTGTACCATGGCCCTGGAGAGAAGTATGACACAGTGTCCGGCGCAGACCAGATACCAAATGGACAGGTGCTGCATATTACAGCAGAGGCAGATACAGGCGAGGATGGCCTGTGGGGAAAGACGGACTATGAAGGATTGGAAGGTTGGGTAAATATTCATCAGGCCAAAGGCGAAGACTCCAAGGGAGAGGACGCAGATGGGATAGAGATTATTGAGACTGTAAATCCAACTGAGAAAGATACACCAACAAAGGAGCCGGAGGCAGCTTCTGTAAAGAAGTCGAAAGCTGCACCTGCAAAGAAGGCACAGGCTACACCTACTAAGAAGCCGGAAGTCACACCAACAAAGGAACCAGAGGCTACACCGACTAAGAAGCCGGAAGCAACACCTACTAAGAAGCCAGAGGCTACACCGACTAAGAAGCCGGAAGCTACACCAACAAAGGAACCAGAGGCAACACCTACTAAGAAGCCTGAAGCTACACCAACAAAGGAACCAGAGGCAACACCTACTAAGAGGCCTGAAGCTACGCCAACAAAGGAACCAGAGACAGTAACACCTACAGAGGAAGCGGTAACACCTACCGAAGAGGCGGTGACACCTACAGAGGAGGCAGTTACGCCAACGGATAAAGCTTCTGCTGAGAAGGATGCAATGGCAAAGGAAGCTTCTTCCCAGGAAACAAAGGCTGAAAAAGGGATTGGTAATTTGGCTTTATGGATACTTTTGGCAGCTGTAGTGATAGGGTTGATCATAGTAGTGGTTCTTATGAAAAAGAACAAGAAGAATTAAATCAGAATACAAAAAGAACGGCCATATATCTTTCTGATGAAACAGGAGGATATATGGCCGTTTTTTATGTACTATGAAATAACTTTGTAATGAAAGATTATTTGTTGATTACAACGCCTTTCTGAAGCATTACGTTGGCATATACAGCCTTTTCACTTGTTGCAATAATGCAATAAGCAGTTTTGGCTTCTTCATAAAATGCAAACCGTTCAATATTGCCCACAGCAGAAGCACCACGGGAATCATGCTTGGTAACAATTTCTTTATAAGTATCCCAGATAGGTGTAGCCACCTGATCTCCTGGCATGACTTCCATCAGATTAACCGGATGATCTACATAAGTATCCAGTGGGATCATAGTAAGAATGGCATCCAGGATCTCAGGTACACCATGGCCATCGCACCGTACGATCACTGCATTTTTACCCATAGATTCTACAGGAAAATTACCGTCTGCAATTACAAGACGGTCGCTATGACCCATTTCACATAATACCTTTAATAATTCAGGTGATAAAATTTCAGGAACTCCCAATAACATTGTTTGCTCTCCCTTCTGTTCTTTTTTTATAGAGTACATGGAGACAGAAGAGATTGCAAGGCAATATTTTACTGAAAAAGATGAAATAGTTACGGAAAAGTTACTGTGAAAAGCTCTACGGAAAATCTGCAAAAAACACAAGCAACCGTAACATTGGAAATATTCGCAGCTTATTTAAAGAAATTGGCTGAACTCAACTTTTTCTTTATTGGGGCCTTCAATGGTAAAAAACTTCACTCCATTGTCCCAGAAAGGCAGGAAATGGATCTGGTCATTTAAGGTGTTAAGGTCATGTCTGCATACCAGGTTGTATACAGCTTCAATATCTGTAACATTAATGGCAATATGCTCTATAGCACCGTAAGACATAGACGTAGAATCACACTCATAGGCTTCAATTACAAGATCACCAAGTTTTAAAAAGTTTACAGACTTACCGGTATCCTCCATTGTTGTGGAAAAGGCAATTTCAAATCCAAGCTCTGAGTAGAATAAAAGGGTTTCTGCCATGTCGGTTGTAGGAATGCCGATGTGCTGAATACCGGTAGCATAATCTTTGATTTGCATGTTATAAATCTCCTTTCGCATTTCAATTTTGTTATATGTTACATGCCCCACATCAGATAGCCAAAATGACGAGATATTCTTAGAAGAGATGTGAGGTGATATCTTATATATGTTTTACGGATTTGGTGCTGGAGCTGCGGCCGTATACAACATTTTGACCGGAACGGCTGTAAGCACGTACCCTGTAACGATAAGTGCTGCCCTTTACAGCTTTTGTATCTGTATAGGTAAGACTGCGGCTTACTCCCGCCTTTTTCCAGCCTTCATTTTCATAGCGGTAGATCACATAGCCTGTAGCACCGCTGCACCGTTTCCAGCTGAGGCGGATCCCCTGGGAAACAGACTTGGGGATTCTCAGTGTTACTCTGGACAGAGGAGTGGCAGCCGTGATGCCGGAGGTAAGATAGGAGCCAAGCACCTGTCGGTTGCCTGTGTTTGTAAAAGCTCTTACTGTATACGTGTTTATTTTTCCGGGAGCAACCGGGAAGGAGCGTGAGCTTATATGGATAAAGGAAGTGGTGCTGGCATCTGTGGAACCTAATAATTTCCAGCGTTTTCCTTTTTTAATGTAAATACGGTATCCATCTGCATCGGCTACCTTTTTCCAGGAAATCAGATTCCTGTTTGCAGAAAGAGAAGATACTTTTTTTAAGGCTGGTGCAATGGCTTTAGGGATTCCTGTCTTTCCCTTCGAATCATATCGGCTGGTTCCTGTTTTGGAAACAGCACGTACTGTGTAGGTATAAGTGGTTCCAGGCGTTAAATAACGGTGATTGTAACCATTTCGTTTGATGCCTTTTTGAAGGACTTTCCATGATTTGACATTACCCTCTTTGTAATAGAGAGTATAAGAAGCGGCACCAGGAATCTTGTCCCACATGATCCGAAGGGAACGGGAACTTGTAGCCTTCACAGTATGGATCTTCGGGGTACGCAGACGCGAATCCACTGTAACGGTCAAAGCAGTGGTGACCTGGGAGTCCCCCTTCAGGGTTATGGTGATCCTGGCTTTTCCGGCACGCTTGGGGGTCAGGATCCCGCTGGAGGATACTCTGCACACAGAGGGGCTGGCGCTTGCGAAAGTAAGGGCAGATGGAGAGATCTGTACATGGGAAAAGCCATTGTCAATAAAAAACTCAACTTCTTTTCTTTCGCTAAGGCCAAGCTTCATATTGCCGGTTGCATAAAATTTAAACGGGATACCGGATGAAGAAATAAAGGGTATTTCTGCAGAAACAGTACTGCTGGTATAAGCGTTCATATCAGCGGGAGTGGTAACCTGCTTTCCGTAAAGGAGTACCCAATAGCTTACACCTCCGGCAGTGATGGCTCCAACACCTGCAGCCGTGTAATCGGCATTAAAAATACCTGCCTGATCATCTCCGTTCATCCACACTGCCAATGCTTCAGAAGCGGTTCCCTGTCCTGCAGAAATGCTTTCGTAAGAAGCATCCAGGCAGGCTGTAAGTCCGGAAACACCAATAGGCCGTGTATGGGAATAAAGCACCGAAAGCTCACCGGCACGCTTCATGGCTGCATCCAACAGAGCTGTGTCCATGGTAAGCGGGGAAAGGCCTTTGGCTGAACGCTGTTGATTTACAAGGGCAACCAGCTGGGACGCACTTTCATAATCATAAGTAATATTAATGGGAATCCTGCTGGCTGTTTTCAGAAGTTCATCTGCAGGGTTTACCCGGGTATCTGGACGAATAGATACAGAGGCTGTATCCGGAAAAGCATGGTCGCCTACTGTTACAGAGGCATAGGGCAGAACCACGGAGGTGATGCCTGTATTATAAAATGCATATCTACCAATAGAAATCAGGCCCTCCGGAAGCGTAATCTGATTAAGAGAAGGGCAACCCATAAATGCCTGATACCGGATCTCCTTCAGAGAAGAAGGAAATACCACTTCTTTCAGGGAAGCAGATTGTCCGAAGCATCCGTTAGGGATCAAGGTAACACCTTCCGGGATCTGGATCCGTTCCAGGGAATTGCAATAGCTGAAACTGTTGTTGCCGAATTCGCGGATTCCTGTACCGAATATTATGCTGGAAAGACTGCCGCAATATTGGAAGCACTGGGTAGGAATCTGGGTCAATCCGTTGCCGATGGTAACATCTGCCAGCTGTCCGCAGCTGGAAAAAGCACTGGTTCCCATTTCCGTTACGGTATCAGGGATCCTGATGGAGGTCAGGCGGCTTTTATAAAAGCTGGCAAGTCCAAGCCTGGATACCTGGTTCAGATCCACAGTCTGCAGATTGGCTGCATAAAAAGCATACACGCCAATGGTCTTTACCGAATCAGGTACCTGGTAGCTTTGCGCTGAGCGGGCAGGTGGGTAAAGACATAAAGTGGTCATGTCTTTTGTGAAAACAACACCGTCCACGCTCAGGTAAGAAGGATTCTCCGGGGAAACAAGCAGCTCCTGCAGCCATTCGCAGCCAAAAAGCATTTTGTCAGAAAGCGTGGTCAGAGAAGCCGGAAGAGTCAGGAAAGTGATCTGGGTTGCCTGAAAAGCAAAATTACCAATCCTTGAAACTGAATCTGGCAAAGAAACAGAAGTCAGGGAGGTACATTCTGCAAAGGCACCATCACTGATCCCTTCCAATGTATCCGGAAGGGATACAGAAGTTACTTTAGAAAATCCGTAAAAAGCAGCGGATCCGATCTGGGTGATCCCTGAAGTGATCTGGATCTGTGTAGCCTGGTCACGATAGCAGTCCCAGGAAGGACGTACATTCTGGCTGAAGTCTCCTGTACTGCCTGTACCGGAAAGAGTCAGGATCCCTGTATCTATGTCAAAAGCAGCCTGGATACTGGTACTTGCTGTCACATCCTCATTCTTAAGAGATGGGTCCCCATCCGAAAAAAGTGAAACATCGTCTGCATCTGCACCGAAAACATCTGTTTCCACGGAAGATTCATGGGCTATATCTATCGGTGTATCCAGGTCCGTGGAGTCTGCAGAAGCCACATCCTGGAAGTCTGCATCTTCTGATTCGTCAGAAGCATCTGTATTGTCTAAAGATTCATCTGTTACATCCTGAAACATGTCATCGGAAATGCTATTAGAAAAATTATTGGAAGCTTCTTCAAAAAGACTGGCATCATCTGTATAAGCTTCTTCTGTACCCCAGACCGGACCTGCAGGAGTGCAGACCATGGCAGCAGCCAGAAGGATGGCAATGTTTTTTCTTTTCAAACTAATTTCCTCCCTTGAAAATGATATTTGACTATTCAGATTATACCACCCACAGCTGAAAATAGGAATGCTTTTTGTGCAAAATTCAGGAGTTCCGTTGTAATAAAGGGGCGAATATGATACTATATTAGAAAAGAATTGGAGAGGGAGATCGTAAAAAGTACCGGCGGGCAGAAGATTGGGGAATGTATAAGGTGCTTTTACAAACAGGAAAAATAATGTATCGTATTTTATTAGTAGATGATGAGATCTTGGTAAGAGATGCTATCCGGGAGAATATTGATTGGGGAGCCATGGACTGCCAGCTGGTGGGGGATTGCGAGAATGGCAGGCAGGCTATGGAATTTGTAACAGAGCATCCGGTGGATATTGTTCTTACAGATATTTGTATGCCCTATATGGATGGCATGGAATTAAGTAAGTTTCTTCATGAAAAATATCCGGATATTTTTATTGTGATTTTTAGCGGGTTTGGAGAATTTGAATATGCCCAGAAGGCTATCCAGTATGGTGTGAGTGAATATCTTCTTAAGCCTGTTACTGCTATGGAACTGCGGGAAGTGATCGGCAGAGTAAAAGAGAAGATTGATGAGAAGCGTGGGGCCAGGGAGCAGATGGATTCGTTGCTTCGTACCTCTGAGGATTATCGGGACAACGCACTGATGATCCGGTCCGGAGCGATCGAGGGGCTTGTGTCCTGCACCAGGGATATTCAGGAAAGCCTTTATCAGCTGGAAAGGCTGGGGATTCATCTGGATGCCCAGTCCTACAAGGTAGCGATCCTTGACCTGGATGCCTATTCCCAGCTCTTCCAGATCGAGGCAGACCAGAGACAGGAAAGCCAGCTGATGACCTTTGTGCTTTTCAATATCAGTGATGAGATCGTAAGCCGTGAGAATGCAGGCATTGCATACCAGGAAGGCAGCAGCCGGGTCTGTGTTCTTTTTACTGGTGAAAAGAATAAAGAATTTGAAAGCCGGATCCAGGCAGTATGTAAAGAAATCCAGGAGAAAGCCGGAGAGGCCATCGGCATGGGAGTATCCGTTGGCATCGGTGGCTGGGTGAGAAGTCTGACAGAATTGCATTTTTCCCATGAGCAGGCACAGAAAGGGATTGAGTGCAGATATCTTCTTGGAGGTAATCTTCTTATTAATATGGAAGATGAAAAAGAACAGGAAAGCGGACTCTCCATTCAGGTGTTTCTGGAGGATCTGGCAGAAGGCATGAAAACAGGAGAATGGAACCTGGTACAAAGCAATCTGGATCAGATTGTACAACTTATTCAGAAGGCAAGGGTGGGGAAAACCCGGGCATGCGGCTATTTGCAGCAGATCATACGTACCATTGGCCTTTGTCTTGGATCTGTTACCGGGGATCATAAAAAAGAATTAAAGCAAAGAGAGTCACTGCAGGCAAAAATACCAGAACAGCGCACCTTCCAGGAAGCGGTGACACTGGTAGAAGAATATGCAAAAAAGTCCTTTGAGGAACTTCAGATGATGAATAGCTCCAGCGGACACAGACAGGCGGCCCTGGCTATGGACTACATAAAGACCCGTTATATGCAGCCGGATCTGAATCTGAATCAGATATGTTCTTATCTGAATATCAGTACCAGCTATTTTTCCACTATTTTTAAAGAATTGACAGGTGAGACATTTATCGAAGTATTGGGACGGCTGCGGATTGAAAAGGCAATGGAGCTTCTGGAGAGTACGACCTTGAAAAACTATGAGATTGCAGAAAAGGTAGGATTTGCAGATCCCCATTATTTCGGGATCTGTTTTAAGAAAATGACTGGGAAAACGCCTACCGAATATGCCCGGGAGAAACGCAGATGAGAGAGAAGAAGAAAAACAGGGACGTGCTCCGGCATTTTAAAAGTGTAAGGAGTGCACTTTTTGCTGCTATATCTGTAATGGTGCTGTGCGCTGTAGTTATTGTGGTAGCAATTTCCCTGCGTTTTACCAGAACTTCTGTATTTGATAATGCTGTGGTTTATACCAGGACGATTGTGCGCCAGACCAACCAGAATATCGATTCCTATATTGATTACATGGACAATATTGCAACTATGGTGTCAGGCAGCCGGGACACACAGACATTTCTGTATAATAAGGATGAAGAAACACTTCAGGTTTCGGAATGCAGACAGCGTCTGGTAGAGCAGTTTCGCACGATCTTGAAAAGCCGTAACGATATTCGTAACATTGGATTGATCCAAAAAGATGGGAACCGGCTTTTTAATAATGGAGGTCAGCAGAAGAATGCTTATCTGGATCTTGACACACAGGCATGGTATAAAAATGCTATAACCAGTAACCGTTCCGTACTTACTTCGTCTCATGTGCAGCATGTGATAAGGGGAGAACGCCCCTGGGTGATCACAGTAAGTCGTGGAGTACGTAATTTCACAGGAAGCGGCAACAGAGAAGGGGTTGTATTTATTGACCTGAATTACAGTGCCATCAGCGAATTGTGTGACCAGAACAGTATTGGTTCCAAGGGATACGTTTTCCTTCTTGACCAGGATGGAAATGTTGTTTATCATCCCCAACAGCAGCAGCTTTATAATGAACTTCAGACCGAAAATATCGATCTTGTCATGAATACAGACAAGGAAACGCTGATGGATGGAAGTGGGGACAATGCCAGGATCTATACGATTTCCCGGTCTGAGAAAACCGGCTGGACAGTAGTTGGCTGTACGAATGTAGCAGAGCTTTTGAAAGACAGCAAAAAGGCCAGAAGCATTTATGTGTTGGTAGCGGCAATCCTGGTGGTTGTAGCATTAGTTCTTTCCAATTTTATTGCAAGGAATATTACACGGCCGCTTCAGCAGCTTCGGGATTCTATGGCAAGGGTACAGGAAGGAGATTTCGGGGCAGCGGAAGTAGAAGTGACATCTCGGAATGAGGTGGGCAGCCTGACCAGATCCTTCAATGTGATGACCAGCAGGATTCAGGAATTGATGAAGCAGAATATTTATGAGCAGCAACAGAAAAGAAAAAGTGAACTGAAGGCATTGCAGTCCCAGATCAACCCGCATTTTCTGTACAATACCTTGGACTCTATCATCTGGATGGCAGAAGGGAAGAAAAATGAAGAAGTAGTGGTTATGACTGCTTCGTTGGCAAGGCTTCTCAGACAGAGCATCAGCAATGAAGAGGAACAGGTGCCTATTGGCCAGGAAGTGGAATATGCAAGAAGCTACCTGACGATCCAGAAAATGCGTTATAAGGATAAGCTGGAGTTTCAGATCCAAGTTGATGCCCAGATCATGGGAGTGCCCATCATTAAGCTGGTGCTTCAGCCGTTGATTGAGAATGCGATCTACCATGGACTGAAATATAAAGAAGGCAAAGGCCTTCTCATTGTGAGAGGATACAGGGAAGGGGAAAATGCGGTGCTCCAGATCAAGGACAACGGAGCAGGCATGGATGAACATACGCTTTCTCATATTTTTGAAAAACACAAAGTGAATTATCGGTCAAATGGAGTGGGAGTCTATAATGTACAGAAAAGACTTCAGTTGTATTACGGAATGGATTACGGCATTACATACAGCAGTAAGCAAGGAGAAGGAACCACTGCTTCTATTGTAATTCCTATGAATGTGATTCCCATGAAACAGGAGGCAGATCATGAAAAAATATAAAAAATGGATCGCTATGGGTGTGATCGGCTTCCTGATATTTCTTGGCTTTTTTACAGGCTATATCCTGCAGAAGCAGAAGAGCAGCACACCATTGTCTTTGATCTATATTCCTAAAACCGAAGACGGAACCAGTGATTTCTGGTCTTCTCTTATTTCCGGAGCCAGGATGGCTGCCAGTGAATATGGAGTTCAGCTGAAAGTGATGGCACCGAAAAATGAACAGGATGTTAAAGGCCAGGTCAGTCTTCTTAAAAAAGCAATCGAACAAAATCCGGATGGGATCCTTTTTTCTACATCCAGTAACAGCGCAGCCAATAAAGATCTGAAAAAAGCAAAAGAAAAAGGCATTTGCATTACCTATATTGATTCCTGTACCACAGAGGAATTGCAGGATCTGACTGTAGCCACAGACAATGTGGAAGCAGGGCGCAGGCTTGGGGAATATGCAAGGACGATCGTAGGCAAGGATGATAAGATTGCAGTGATCAGTCATGTGAAAGGGGTTTCCACAGCTGTGGAACGTGAGCAGGGATTCCGCGAAGGCCTGGGAGATTATGAGAAGAATATTGTGGAAGTGGTGTACTGCAATTCTCTTTTTGACAGATCTTACAATCTGGCAAAGGAACTGATGGAAAAGTATCCGGATCTGAAGATGATCGCAGGCATGAATGAGTATTCTTCTGTAGGTGCAGCCAGGGCGGTGAAGGAGGCGGAAGCAAAGGACCGGATCGCCACAGTTGGCATTGACAGTTCCCAGGAAGCAGTGCAGCTGATGGAACAGGGCGTATTTAAAGCATTTGTTGTACAGAAAGCTTTTAAGATGGGATATCTTGGAGTAAAAGAAACGATTCTTCACCTGGAAGGGAAAAAGGAGGAAAAGAACATTGATTCCGGCTGTGAATTGATCACTCCGGAAAACATGTACAACAGTGAGATGGAAAAGCTGTTATTTCCATTTAATACAAAAAAGAATACATAAATATCAAAAAAGGGAGCGGAGTGATCCGTTCTCTTTTTGCATTTTGGAAAAAAGGTAAAAAAATTCCTTACCGTAAATTTTTAACCTTTTTCAAGAATATATTCCATTAAAATCCAGATGGCCACAGGATATAATAATCACAGTTGAAGGGAAATGAAATGAGGAGGAACGGAAATGGAAAATTTCAAAAACAGCCCATTTGTAAAAAAGGTTGGATTTAACAGGATTGTATTATGTGGTGTGCTTCTTGTTATGTACATTGCATTTGCAATCATCAGCCCTACGTTTTTAAGCTATTCCCGAATCCTGAGTGCATTGAACTATGCGTACTTTCTAGGATTCCTGGCATTGGGAGTTACCTTTGTGATCGCCACCGGCGGTATTGATTTCTCAATCGGTCCGGTTATGTTCTGTGCAGCACTGATCGCAGGAAGACTTCTGACAAAAGACGGAATACCTACAGGAGCAGCTCTTCTGGTATGTGTTCTGGTAGGCCTTGTGTTTGGTATCTGGAATGGATTCCTGGTAGCCTACATGGGACTTCCGTCATTTATCTCTTCCATGGCTTCCATGATGCTGGCAAAGGGAATCGGTTCTGTATTTACACAGACACAGACCATCAGCTGGCCACAGTCAAGTGATGCATCTGGCTGGTACAGAAGCCTGGTAAGGATGAAGATCGGAAATACAGATGTTCCCACTGGTCTTCTGATCCTGCTTGTGATCGCAGTGATCTGCGCAATCATCCTGAATAATACAAAAGCAGGAAGATATATCCTCTGCCTGGGCAGCAACAAAGAAGCAGTCCGCTTATCCGGTGTTAATGTTAAGAAATGGGAAATGCTGGCATATGTGATCTGCGGAACATTGGCAGGAATTGCAGCAATCGCCTATGTTGGTTCCTATACAACAGTTCAGCCGGGACTTGGTGATACATTCAACAATGATGCTATTGCAAGCTGTGTTATGGGAGGAACTTCCATGGCAGGTGGCGTGGCCTCTATCGGAGGAAGTATTATTGGTGTTCTGATCGTATCACTTCTTCAGGAAGGTATCCTTGCAATGGGCTTCCAGAAAGATTATCAGTATGTAATTACCGGTATCATCGTTCTTCTGGCTGTGTATGCAGATGTTCGGAGTAAGAAGAGAAAGAACTGATGTGTGACTACAATAAAGTAGAGAGAAAGGATAGAGATATGGGTGAAGTCATTTTAACAATGAAGGGTATAGATAAGTCTTTCCCCGGTGTTCATGCACTGGACCATGTTGACCTGGAGATCAGAAAAGGTGAAGTTCACGCTCTGATGGGAGAGAACGGAGCCGGTAAATCCACCCTGATGAAAGTTCTGACAGGTATTTATTCTAAGGATTCCGGTTCAATTACATATGAAGGAAAAGAAGTAGAGTTTACAAGCCCAAGGGATGCACAGGATGCAGGTATTGTGATCGTGCACCAGGAGCTGAACATGCTGAATCATCTTACAGTGGCTCAGAACATTTTTATCGGCCGTGAGATCATGAATGGCAAGCTGATCAATGATGCGAAGATGAATGAGGAAGCAGCAAAGCTTTTCAAACAGCTGAACATTGATATTGATCCAAAGGAAAAAATGGGAAATCTTACTGTTGGTAAGCAGCAGATGTGTGAGATCGCCAAAGCGATTTCTCATGAGGCAAAGGTTATCATTTTTGATGAGCCTTCTGCAGCTCTTACAGAAGCAGAGATCGAAGAACTGTTCAAGATCATCCGTGATCTGAGGGATAAGCAGCTGGGAATCGTTTATATTTCCCATCGTATGGATGAGATCAAGGTGATCACAGACCGTGTAACAGTTATGCGTGATGGAAGTTACGTAGGAACACTGATCACAAAGGATTGTACAAAAGATGATATCATCAATATGATGGTTGGCCGTGTGATCTATGAAGATCCGAAGACAGAAAGCAATGTGGCGCCAGACGCACCGGTTGTTCTGAAGGTAGAACACCTGAATGCAGGGAAGATGGTACAGGATGTAAGCTTTGAACTTCACAAAGGAGAAATCCTTGGTTTTTCCGGCCTGATGGGTGCAGGACGTACAGAGACTGCAAGAGCACTTTTTGGAGCAGATCCTAAAGAAAGCGGTGATATTTACGTAAATGGTAAAAAAGTAGATATCAAGAGCCCTATGGATGCTGTAAAATGTGGAATCGGTTATTTGTCAGAGGACAGAAAGCGTTACGGAATTGTTGTAGCCAAAAGTGTGGCAGAGAATTCTACCATGGCAAGCATGGAGAATTTCATGAATGGAATCTTCATTAACAAGAAAAAAGAAAATGAGATTGCAAAGAAATATGTAAATGACCTGAAAACAAAAACACCAGGCGTAGATCAGCTGGTAGTAAATCTTTCCGGTGGAAACCAGCAGAAAGTAGTTATTGCTAAATGGCTGGTAAGAAACTGTGACATCCTGATCTTTGATGAGCCTACCAGAGGTATTGATGTAGGTGCTAAAAGTGAGATCTATCACCTGATGAATGAGCTGGTGGCAGAAGGAAAGTCGATCATTATGATTTCCTCTGAAATGACAGAGATTCTGAGAATGAGTGACCGTATCGTGGTAATGTGTGAAGGCAAGAAGACCGGTGAGATTGATATCTCAGAGGCAACACAGGAAAATATCATGCATGCGGCTACCAGAAGAGAATAAGAGGAGGAAGGAAAAATGGCAGATAGAGAAAAAAAGGGGAATGCTTTTACCAATAACCCTATTGTAAAAGCTATTGGAACCCAGAAAATCGTGGTTGTGCTGGTAATTATTTTCCTGGCGATCATGTTTTCAGTGGGAAGTCCGGCTTTCAGACAGTATTCTACATTAGTTAGTATTTTTGATTATTCATATTACATCAGCTTCATGGCAATTGGTGTTACCTTCTGCCTGATCACAGGTGGTGTAGACCTTTCCATAGGAACAGGAATGATCTGTTACGCATTGTTTGGCGGTCATCTGATCACAAAGGTAGGAATGCCTGTAGTGGTTGGTATGCTGGCAGCCATTGCACTGGGAGTTTTGATCGGTCTGTTAAACGCATTACTGGTTGCAGTGATGGATCTGCCTCCCTTTATCGCAACACTTGGCACTATGATGATCACCAGAGGTCTTGGTTCTCTTCTTACTGGAGCCATGAGTGTTACCTGGCCTCCGGCTGCAGCTGAAAACGGCTGGTTCCGCAGCATTTTCAAACTGAAAATGAACGGAAAGATGATCCCGGTAGGATTTATTCTGGTACTGATCTGTGTGATCCTGATGTCCATCTTCCTGAATAAAACAAGAGCAGGACGTTATATTATCGCTATTGGAAGCAACAAAGAAGCAACAAGATTATCAGGTGTAAATGTAGTAAAATATCAGTCTCTGGCTTATCTGATCTCCGGCTTTTTCGCAGGACTTGCAGGTATCGCCTATGCGGCTACATTCCAGGCGATTCCGCCAGGAACCGGAGCAGGACTGGAGCTGGATGCTATCGCCGGAGCGATCATCGGTGGAACATCCATGAATGGTGGAGTAGGGACAGTTACAGGAACTCTGTTAGGTGTTTTCGTAATGTCACTGCTGAAAACAGGTTTTCCGTACATCGGACTGCAGGCAAACTGGCAGCAGATCTTTACAGGTCTGGTACTGGTTCTGGCAATCTTCATAGATGTACTGAAAAATAAAAAGACTGCATAAGGGGTATGCAGAAACTACAAACTATATAATTCAAATCAAGGAGGATTTAAAAATGGCAGGAAAGAAATTAATGAGCGTTGCATTATGTGCTGCAATGGTTGGAACTATGGTTGGTGCAGTTACAGTTCATGCTGAGTCTGATTATGCAGGACTGAAGATTGAGATCGTGTCCAAAGGCTTTCAGCATCAGTATTGGCAGGCAGTTTTAAAGGGTGCTGAGGAAAAAGCAGAAGAATTAGGATGCTCCATCAATTTCGTAGGACCAAACTCCGAGTCTGATATTGCAGAGCAGGTTCAGGAACTGAACTCCGCAATCAACCAGAAACCAGATGCTATCGGACTTGCTGCTCTTGATACAAGCGCATGCCTAGATGCAATCGGACAGGCTCAGGATGCAGGTATCCCGATCATCGGTTTTGACTCTGGTGTTCCGGATGCTCCAGAAGGCGCAGTAGTTGCAAACGCTTCTACAGACAACTATGCAGCAGGTGCTCTTGCAGCAGAGAAAACATATGAAGTATTAAAGGACAGAATCGCAAATGCTGATGGCAAAGTAAGAATCGGTGTTATGGGCCAGGATGCTACTTCCGAGTCTATCGTAAACAGAGGTCTTGGATTTATCGATAAGATGGGCGAGCTGATCATCGCAGACGGCAAAACAGTTTCTCTTGAAGGAAATGACAGATACGTTGGAGATTCCAAGGTTGAAGCTACAGACGACGGTGATGTTGTAATCGAGATCCTTGTTCCTTCACAGGTAACATCTGAGCTGTCCGCAATCGACTGCCAGACACTGTTAAATAAAGATGATACAATCTGCGTATATGGCTCCAACCAGCACTCTGCAGAGGCTATGATCACAGGTAATGAGAACCTTCAGAAACTTGGCTCTGGTGATGATCAGGTTGTTGGTGTTGGATTTGACTCTGGCGCAAACATCAAAGCAGCAGTTGCTGACGGTACATTCATCGGCGCTATCACACAGGCTCCTGTAGCAATGGGTGCATCTGTAGTTGAACTTGCTTGCAAAGCAGCAAAAGGTGAGACTGTAGAAGACGTTGACAGTGGATGCCAGTGGTACACAGCTGAGAACATGAACGACGAAGAAATCGCACAGAACCTGTACGACTAAATGTACGACTAAAGCGAATGCAGGCTCGAAATATGAAGTTTTCGTCTGCTTGCAGGCGGAAAACTTCATATGAGAGGCTATATGAGTGCAGCGAACATCGAAAGACCGAAGATCTTGAGATGGCATTCGCGATAATGTACTAACGAAACTTATCAGGAAAACCGGAGGCTACCCTCCGGTTTTCTTTTTAAAAACTATGCACAGTTTGCAAATAAGAACCTTTTTTATGGCAAACCAGGTTCTTATGCATTACTGAGTTATGTAGTAATATGGTATCATCAATATGAAGGTATTCCTACATAGATTCAGACAAAATACGAGGAAACGTACAAATATTGAGGAGGTTTTAAAAATGACAAAGTATTATCTGGCAGTAGATATTGGAGCATCCAGCGGAAGACTGATCCTGGGACAT
This sequence comes from Blautia ammoniilytica, assembly GCF_025566965.1. NCBI lineage: Bacteria > Bacillati > Bacillota > Clostridia > Lachnospirales > Lachnospiraceae > Blautia > Blautia ammoniilytica. Next base: position 91,534 of record NZ_JAOQJL010000001.1, read on the forward strand.
CTGGAAAATGGAAAGATGGTGCTGGAAGAAGTGCACCGTTTTGAAAATGGGATGGTAAAAAAGGACGGAGAGCTTTGCTGGGAATTTGACAGGCTTTTCGTAGAAATCAAGGACGGACTGAAAAAATGTAAAGAGCTGGGCAAGATCCCGGTAAGCATGGGAGTAGATACATGGGGAGTTGATTATGTCCTTCTGGATGAAGCTGGACAGGTTCTTGGCAATACCGTTGGCTACAGAGATCATCGCACAGAGGGTATGGATGAAGAAGTATATAAGATCATTCCACAGGAGAAGCTGTATGAGCGTACAGGTATCCAGAAAGAGATCTTTAATACCATATACCAGCTGATGGCGGTAAAGAAAAAACATCCAGAATATTTGGAAAAGGCAGACACTCTGCTTCATGTACCGGATTATTTTCATTACCTTCTCACAGGAAAGAAAACCTGCGAGTACACAGAAGCAACCACAGGACAGCTTGTAAGTCCGTTGACAAAGGACTGGGATTATGAATTGATCGATATGCTGGGATATCCAAGAAAAATGTTCCAGAAGCTGATCATGCCAGGCACACCCATCGGCCATCTTACAAAAGAAGTACAGGAAGAGGTAGGATTTGATCTGGAAGTTGTAGCTCCGGCGACTCATGACACAGGCTCTGCTGTTCTGGCAGTACCGGCAAATGATGATGACTTTATTTATATCAGCTCCGGTACATGGTCTTTGATGGGACTGGAAAGAAAAGAAGCAGACTGTTCACTGAAAAGCTGCGGTATGAATCTGACAAATGAAGGAGGATACGGAGGAAGATTCCGCTATCTGAAAAATATTATGGGACTTTGGATGATCCAGTCTGTACGCCATGAATTCCAGGATAAATACGGATTTGGCGAGATCTGCCAGATGGCAGAAGAGGCGAAAGATTTCCCGTCCCGGGTGGATGCAAATGCACAGTGCTTCCTTTCTCCGGAGAACATGACGAAAGAAATCCAGGATTACTGCAGACGGACAGGTCAGCAGGTTCCGGAAACCTTAGGCCAGATCGCAACTGTGATCTATACAAGCCTTGCAGAATGCTATGCACGTACAGCAAAGAGCTTGGAAGAAATGACAGGCAGAACCTACAGTAGGATCCACATTGTAGGTGGTGGCGCAAATGCAGGATACTTAAATGAACTGACAGCGAAAGCGACAGGAAAAGAAGTTCATGCAGGTCCCACAGAAGCTACAGCTATTGGAAATATTACAGCACAGATGCTGGAGGCTGGAGAGTTTAGATCTGTAGAGGAAGCAAGAACTGCGATCCATCAGTCTTTTGATATTAAAATATATAAATGATGTAATCAAAATCCATTGGGAAGAGATTATTTAAAGGAGGAATCAACAATGTCCACAAAGGAAAGATACGAATCTGCAAAAGCCAGATATGCCAAGGTTGGAGTAGACACAGACAAAGCCATCCAGATTCTGAAAAATGTGGCTATTTCTCTTCATTGCTGGCAGGGGGATGATGTAAAAGGATTTGATCAGGACGGTCCATTAACAGGTGGTATCCAGACAACAGGAAATTATCCTGGAAAAGCAATGACACCGGAAGAACTGATGGCAGATATGGAAAAGGTTATGTCACTGGCTCCTGGTAAGAAAAAAATCAATATACATGCATCCTATGCGATTTTTGAAGAAGGCCAGTGGGTAGATAGAGATCAGCTGGAGCCAAAGCACTTCAAAAAATGGGTAGATTTTGCAAAAGCCAAAGGTGTGGGCATTGATTTCAATCCAACATTTTTCTCAAGCCCGAAAGTGAAAGACGGACTTACCTTAAGCAGTCCGGATGAAGAAACCAGAAAATTCTGGATCCGCCACGGTAAGGCATGTATCCGTATTTCCCAGTATTTTGCTGAAGAAACAGGTATCCCATGTGTTATGAACATCTGGACAGGTGACGGATATAAGGACATTCCGGGAGACCGCCTTGGACCGAGAATGCGTTATAAAGAATCCATCGAGGAAATCCTTTCCGAGCCATACGATTTCAATCTGGTAAAACCCTGTGTAGAGTCCAAAGTATTTGGTATCGGTGTGGAATCCTATACAGCAGGAAGTGCAGAGTTTACACTGTCCTTTGCAGCAGAGCATAAGGATAAATGCCTGCCGCTGATGGATAACGGACACTATCATCCTACAGAAGTGGTATCTGATAAGATCCCGTCACTGCTTTGCTTCTTCCCTGAGATCGCATTGCATGTAACAAGACCTGTACGCTGGGATTCTGATCATGTTGTACTGTTTGATGATGAAACAAGAGAGATCGCAAAAGAGATCGTCCGTAATGATGCGCTTGACCGTGTATATATTGCGCTGGATTACTTTGATGCAAGCATCAACCGTATTTCCGCATGGACCACAGGACTTCGCAATATGTCCAAGTCTTTGCTGTTTGCCCTTCTTCAGCCTAATGCACAGCTAAAAGAACTTCAGGATACCAATAACCTGACGAAGCTTATGACTGTACAGGAAGAAATGAAAACTTTCCCATTTGGAGATGTATGGGATTATTTTTGCGAAAGCTGTGGCACACCGGTTGGATTTGACTGGTTTACCGAAGTGGAGAAGTACGAAAAGGAAGTACTTTCCAGCAGGAAATAATTAAGCTTCTGATTTTGTTTTACATATATTCACATTGAAAAAGCCTGTCCGGATGGTCAGGCTTTTTCTGTGCAATTTTCTGTGCGAATAGAGGAAGCTGCGATGTAATGTTCCTGTTACATTTCTTGAGTGGAGGCTTTTCTGGCAGGAATACGGATCTGTACCTCTGTTCCTTTTCCTGGCTCACTGGAATAGAAAAGTCCATAATCCGGCCCATAAAGGATCTGAAGCCTGCGATGGGTATTATAGATTGCAATATTTGTGCCCTTGCCTGAAGAGGAGCCTGTCCCGGTAAGGATAGTATCCAGCTTTTCATTGGACATGCCTACACCGTCATCTGAAATAAGCAGTACCAGATCCTGATCCTCCTGCCATCCGGTCAGCACAATGGTGCCGGATTTGGAAGTCGTTTCCAAAATACCGTGGAGGATGGCATTTTCCACTACAGGCTGCAGGGTTAACTTTGGGATCTGGTCATTCATCAATTCATCCGGAATGTCTGATATGAACTGAATGCTGTCATGATAACGCATGTTCTGCAGATGAATGTATATGGATACATGCTCTTCTTCCTTAGCAATGGTGCTGATGCTTTTTTTCTGACTCAGGGTCAGCTTGTAGAACCTGGAAAGGTTCTGTACAGCGTTTGTCACTTCTTCTGTACGTCCCTGCTGGGCCATCCAGTTGATCATATCCATGGTATTGTAAAGAAAATGAGGATTGATCTGTGCCTGCAGGGAATTAAACTCTGCGATTCTCAGATCTTCGGCAGCTTTTGCCTGATTATCCATCAACTGGTTCATTTTTCTTGTCATATAGTTGTAGGTGTCGATTAGATCACCTACCTCATCGTGATATACCGGGCTGTCCATAGCTACCGGAGGTCCCTGGCGGACCTTACGCATTTGTCCGATCACAGAAGAGATACGTCCTGTAATAGAACGGGAAAGCCGGCCGGACAGGAACAGGGCAAGGATCAGAAACAGAAGGTAGAAAAATGCAAACTGCATAATCATCGTATTACTCTGAGCGATCAGCGGTTTGGAGGGCAGGATCGTTACCATAAACCAGCCTGGCTGGTGGATCCTGTAAAAGCAGGAATAAATCTTGTTGCCAAGGATGTTTTTTTCGATGAAATTATTGGAAGACATAAAGGACTGGGAAATATCTTCGTATCCCAGCCAGTAAATACCGGACAGAGACTCATCAGAAGAAGCAACCAGGCTGTTTCTTTCATTGACAATATAGGAAACACTTCCCTTTAATCCAAGGTTTTCATTTAATACTTTTATCAGATGGCTGCTGGAATAGTATACAGCTACATAGGCTTTGATAGGACTTCCGTGATAATAAATGCTGGCAGTATGGATGTAAGCCATATCTCCACAGTTGGATTTTTCCTGCGTCCCTAAATAAAAAGGAGGACAAAAAAGTTCTGAGGTATTAGTGCTTTGGAAAATTCCATGCCAGTAAGTACCGCGAATTTCGCTTACCGGGTAAAAGATCTTTTCTTTGGTGCTGGAAAATAAAGAGGAATTATTTGGAAGATCCACATAAATCCGGATATTGGTAACCAGGGAATTATCTGTAAGTCCCATCACAGACTGACAAAAAGTATCTCCGCTTTTGGAGGCTGCCAGCATGGAAAAAGGGGCATTTACCGGTTGATGAAACAGGGTCTGATAAAAGGGCTCTTCAGACAGGGCATCATAAGTATCTGTAACCTGCAAAAGCATATGGTCAATCTGGGGGGAAGTTTTGGCGGAAATATCCTGCTCCCGGCGTATGGTATAGGAAACAGTCATTTCATATAGCTTTCCGTAGAAAAATACGCCAAGAAGAATCAATGGAACTGTTACAGCCAGCACAAGTGCAATGGTAAATTTGGATTGAAGCTTCATATCCCCATAGCGGTGCTTCAGTTTATTCAGCATTTTTCTCATAATTGTTTTCAGGAAATCCTTTCTCGATATTCGGAAGGGGAAAAGCCGGTATATTTTTTAAAACTTTTTCCAAAATAATTCCCGTCATTATATCCTACCTTGGAGGAGATATCCGCAATTCGGAATCTGGGATCTGCAAGCAGCTGCTTTGCCTTTTCCATTCGATATTCGGTCAGATATTGATTCAGGGTTTTGCCGGTTTCATTTTTAAAAAAGGTACATACATAAGAAGCTGACAAAAATACATGAGAACTGATATCCTTTACCGAAAGGGACTCATTTCCGTAATTCTTGCTGATATATTCCTTGATCAGAAAAATGGTCTGATTTTCCTGTACAGAATCCTGAAGCTCACGGAAAAAATCTGTGATCCGTACAAGCAGCTTGTTATGCAGATCCTGGAATGAAAAGCTGTTTTCAAGAGTGTCTACTGCATTTTCCCTGTCAGAAGGAAGGGAGATCTGAAGCTGCCTGTAAATCTCATCAAGACAGCGGAACAGCTTGTAATAAAGATCCTTTGCGTGATTGGGAAGTACCTGTGTATTCTGATCGTAAAAATCGTATATTTGTCCAAGAAAGGCGTTGCAGCCGTCCAGGTTTTTAAGGGCGAGAAGATCTTGAAATTCTTTCTCCGGAAATTCCGGAAGAGGGGGATGAGAGCGCAGATCCCTGTCTTTCAGAAGAGAGGAGCTTAAAAAAGATCCGCTTGGGAAAAAGAAGCTGCTCTGCTGAAGGATCACTGCCGACTCATAGGACTGGTAGGCCTTGGAAACACCTGTAAAGGAACCGCCTGCCGTGATATAAAATTTGTGATAAGCCTGATGCTGGCAGCTGATATAATCACGGATCAGATCCAGAGTCGCTTCCTGTGGCATGGAAGAGCCAAAAATAAAATAAACAAGATATTGTGCTTTCTTTTCTGCATAAATACATTGAAGATGAAAATTGGACAGATAATTGCAGATATTTTGATAAATATCGTCGATAGCCGGTGCAGAGAAATCCTGCTCTGTATCGATTTTGGCGATCAGGGCGGTAAAACAGGTATCAGATCCCATATAAAGGGAAAGCTCCTGGCTTAATTCGCTGATCACTTTTTCACTGAAGCGGTAAGGAGTAGCCAATGCCAGAGCAAGCCGTGAGGCTGTTTCCATGGAATGAAGCGTTTCTCCGCGATGAGTACGTAGCTTCTGGCGATAGACTTCAGAAGCTTCCTGTACAGCTTCACGGATCTCTGTTGGATTTAAAGGCTTTTCAATGTAGTTTACGGCTTTTAATTTAATGGCAGCTTTCAGGTACTCCTTGTCTGAGTAGCCACTCATAAAAATGGGAACTGTGTCCGGAAGGAACTGTTCCAGCTTTTCAAGCATGGTGATACCATCCATACGGGGCATCCGTACATCACAGAGAATGATCTCAGGCTTATGGATCCTGGCAGCTTCTAATCCGTTGATCCCGTCGTCTGCCTGGAGCACTTCGTCTATGTCTAATGATTTCCAGTCAATGGAGGAAATAACGCCAGTCCGTGTAAGCTCCTCGTCGTCTACAATTAGTAATTTCATATAGGAAGAACCTCTTTCTTTCTATGGTCTCTTGGTGATTCTGTTAAAAGGATTATATCATAACACAGGGAAAATCTGTGGATTTTTCTTTAACTGAATAATATTTTACCCTGTTTCCAAATATTTTCCGGTTTAGCCTCTAAAAGACACATGATACAATGAATACAGATCAAAGAGGGAGGTAATCATACAGTGTCGGAATATGTTCTTGAGTTAAAAGGCATTACCAAGATATTCCCCGGAGTGAAAGCACTGAACAATGTACAGTTCCAGCTAAAGCCCGGAGAAGTTCATGCGCTGATGGGTGAGAATGGTGCCGGTAAATCCACTTTTATCAAGGTTATTACCGGGGTACATAAAGCAGAAGAAGGAGAGATGTTCCTGAATGGTCAGAAGGTGGATTTCAAAGGACCGAAGGACGCACAGGCAGCCGGGATTGCTGCTGTATATCAGCATCCTACATCTTATCCTCATCTGACAGTTGCAGAGAATATTTTCATGGGACATGAGATTATTGTCCATAAGATGATCCAATGGAAAAAGATGAATGAGGAAGCCAACAAGCTTCTGGGACAGCTGAATGCAGATTTTGATGCTACGGCTGAAATGGGAACTTTAAGTGTTGCACAGCAGCAGATGGTTGAGATTGCCAAGGCACTTTCTACTAATGCCAAGATCGTGATTCTGGATGAGCCTACTGCAGCACTTACTAAAAGAGAATCCGAGGAATTGTATCGGATCGTAGATCATCTGAGAGAAGAAGGAGTTTCCATTATCTTTATCTCGCATCGTTTTGAGGATATGTACCGTCTGGCATCCAGAGTTACCGTTTTTAGAGATTCTCAGTATATTGGCACATACAATGTAGACGAGATCACAAATGCAGATCTGATCAAAGCTATGGTTGGCCGTGAGATCAAGGATCTGTTTCCAAAGCCAGAAGTACAGCTTGGTGAAGAAATGCTTCGGGTGGAAGGCTTGTCAAGGGTTGGTTACTTTAAAAATGTTTCCTTTGACGTACATGCAGGGGAAATCATAGGTCTTACAGGGCTGGTTGGTGCAGGCCGTACAGAAGTAGTAGAAAGCATCTGCGGAATTACCACTCCGGATGAAGGAAAAGTATATCTGGAGGGCCAGGAGATCCATATCAAACAGCCATCTGACGCAATGAAAAAAGGCATCATTCTTCTTCCGGAAGACAGACAGAAGGAAGGCCTGATCATGAGCTGGGGACTGGGTCGGAATGTGACACTTTCTACCATCAGCCAGTATGCAAAAAAAGGATTTAATAATGAACCGAAAGAGCGGGAACTGGCAAAACAGCTTCTTGAGGAAGTAGATACAAAGGCTGTGGACATTTTCCAGCCTGCAAGCTCCCTTTCCGGTGGTAATCAGCAGAAGGTAGTTGTTGCCAAGGCGCTGAGCCAGGAAATGAAAGTAGTTATCATGGATGAACCTACCAAGGGTGTTGATGTAGGTGCAAAGGCAGAGATCTATGCGATCATGGGAGATCTGGCAAAGAAAGGCTATGCTATTGTGCTGATTTCTTCAGAAATGCCGGAGATCCTGGGAATGTCTGACCGTATCGTTGTGATGTGCAATGGTCGGAAGACAGGTGAATTAAATAAAGATGAGGCAACTCAGGAAAGAATCCTTGAGCTTGCAATGGAAAAAGGACAGACATCAAAGGAGGCGGGAAGATCATGAAACAGAAATCAACTCTAAAGAAAATAACCGGCTCCAGGGAGTTTCTCCTTGCAGTGATCCTGATTTTGCTTTTTGCAATCGTTACAGCCATCAGCCCTTCTTTCTTGAAACCCAAGTCACTGATGGACATGTTGAAAAACAATGCAGTTACAATGGTTATGGCACTTGGAATGCTGTGCGTTATGCTGGTGGGAGGAATTGATATTTCCATCATGTCAACATTGGCACTTTCCGGAATGTCCATTGGTATGCTTCTGAAATACGGTCATATTACCAGCACCATTCTTGCTTTTGTGATCGCACTTGCCATTGGACTTGCCTGCGGCTTCCTGGTAGGTCTGGTGATATCCAGAGCCAGTGTACCGCCGATCATTGCAACCATGGGATTTATGTATGTGTTCCGTGCCCTGGGATATCTGGTATCTAATAATGGTGAGTGGGCCGGGGCAGCAGCACTTGGAAGCTTTAAGAATTTTGCAACATCCAGTGTGCTTGGGATCAATGCAGTTGTATGGGTGATCATCCTCTGCTATGTAGTTTTCTTCTTCTTTATGAAGTGGACAAGGACAGGAAGAAAGATTTACGCAGTAGGAAGCAATCCTAGTGCAGCAGAAGTTTCAGGTATCAATGTTAAGAATATCAAACTGATGGTTTATATGATCATGGGCGTGCTTGCTGGTCTTGGAGGAGCACTTCAGGTATCTGTATACGCTTCTGCAATGCCGGATATGCAGCAAGGCGGTGAAATGGATGTTATCGCAGCCTGTGTAATCGGCGGTGTAAGCATGAGCGGTGGAAGAGGTACTGTTCTTGGCGCTCTTTTAGGATCCTTGATCCTGGCCACCATTGCGAAAGCACTTCCGCTGGTTGGCATCGGTGCTTTGTGGCAGAATACCATCAAAGGTGTACTGATCCTTGTGGTAGTAATGGTGAACGTGATCCTGCAGCGTATTGCTGACAGAAATGCATTAAAAGGAAGGGAGATGTGATCATGGCCGGAAAATCTGGAAGAAGTATAAACAATGTGCCGGAAAATCCGGTGAAACACATGATATTCAGCTGGGAAGGGATTATGGTCCTGCTGTTTGTCCTGGTCAACATTTTCTGTGCATGGTTTTCAGAATTTTACAACTTAAAGAGTGTGCTCAGGCAGATGCCGGTTTATCTGGCAGAGATCTTTCTCATGCTGCCAATGGCTTACATACTGGTTCTTGGAGAGATTGATATATCTGTTGGATCAATTGTATGTCTTTCCGCAACCATCAGTTGCCTGGTATCCAATACAGGGCTTCCGTTTATCCTGGTGATCCTGATTTCTCTTCTTGTAGGTACAGCCTGCGGAGCAGTGAACGGGTTTATCCTTACCAGATTCCAGGAGCTTCCGCCAATGATCGTAACATTGGCTACACAGATCATTTTCAGAGGTATTGCAGAGATCGTGCTTGGTGAAGGTGGATCCGTATCCCTGACAAATTCTGATGGTTTTAAAGCTATCGGCGGTAAAGTAGGAAGAGTTCCATATATTCTTTTCCTGGTTCTGATCCTTGCTGTGGTAGCAGCACTGATCCTTGGCAAAAGCACTTTCGGCCGGAGAGTATATGCGATAGGTACCAACCGTCTTACAGCCTATTATTCCGGTATCCATGTTCAAAAGATCCGTATGCTGATCTACACACTCATGGGAACTTTCTGCGGACTGTGTGCACTGTTTATGGTATCCTCTTCTTATGGAGCCAATACCACAACAGGAAACGGTTTTGAGATGGACGCCATTGCAATGGCAGTATTTGGAGGTATTTCTTCTACAGGTGGTAAAGGAAATCTGGCAGGTGGTATTATTTCTGCATTCATTATCGTATGCCTTCGTGTAGGACTTGGACAGCAGAATCTTCACCCACAGGTAATCCTTCTGATCCTGGGACTACTGCTGATCTGTGCAGTAGCACTTCCAAACGTGGTGGGAGAGATCAAAAAGGCTTTAAAGGTTAAGAAAAACGCCTGATCTATATTATTAAAATGGTTGTTGGCTGCAAATGGGGTAACAGCAGCTGCACATATAATGTAAACTAAAAATTCTATTTCCAAGGGAGGAAAAAAACATGAACAAAAAAATCGTTAGCGCATTACTTTGCGGAGCAATGGTACTGGCAACAGCAACACCTGCATTAGCTGGAGAGGCTGATGGACAGAAGATCGCACTGGTTGGAAAATCTGCAGGTAATGCATTCTTTGAGATCGCAGCAGCATCCTTTAAAGAGACTGTTGAGGCAGAAGGCGGCGAAGTAGAGGTTGTTTATCCGGAAGCTGCTACAGCTGACGCTCAGATCAAGGTTCTTGACAACCTGATTTCCCAGGATTTTGATGCAATCTGCATTTCCGCAAACGACGTAAACGCTCTTCAGGCAAAACTGGAAGAAGCAATGGATGAAGGAATCAAGGTTTCATCCTTTGACTCTGCTCCTAATGCAGACAGCCGTCAGGTATTCGTAAATCAGGCTGGTACAGTAGCTGTTGGACAGGCTCTTCTTGATGCAGTTCTTGACATTGCAGGTGGTGAAGGCCAGTGGGCGATCCTTTCCGCTACTTCTCAGGCAGCTAACCAGAATGCATGGATCGATGCAATGAAGACAATCATGGAAAGCGATGAGAAATACAGCAAACTGGATCTGGTAGAGGTTGCATATGGTGATGACGAGCCACAGAAATCTACAGACCAGACAACTGCTCTTCTTGAGAAATATCCAGATCTGAAAGTAATCTGCGCTCCTACAACTGTTGGTATCGCAGCAGCTGCTAAATATCTTCAGGATGAGAAATCTACCTGCAAGCTGACAGGTCTTGGACTTCCATCTGAGATGGTTGAGTACACAGGTGCTGATGATGAGCATTCCTGCCCATATTTCTATCTGTGGGATATGCAGGGCCTTGGAAAACTCAGTGCTTATGCAACAATCTCTCTTGTAAAAGGTGATATCACAGGTGCTCTTGATGAAACATTCACAGCTGGAGATCTTGGCGAGTACACAATCACAGAAGCTGATGACGGCGGTACAGAGATCGTTCTTGGACAGCCTCTGGAGTTCAACTCTGATAACATTGAAGAAATGGCTAAACTGTACTAATCTATAGAAACCGGTTGCTATCTATAAGAAAGAATGATAAAATTTAACAGCAGGCTGCTGCAAGAAATATCTCAAAAAGATATTTTGCAGCAGCCTGCTGTTTTATCTCAGTGGAGAAGGCTCCACCTCTTTCAGGTGGTGAGTAACAGCTTGCTCGACTTGAAAAGTGTGTCTGGCGGTGCGCATTTCAGAAAAAATAGATTTGGTAAAGAACTATAAGGAGAAAACATGCAAAAGGAATTGCTGGAACAGCTGCGAAAGATCACAGAAGAAGAGAAGAAGATCCTTGAAGGACAGGAAGTAGACAAGGATCTGTATACTTCCGGCAGGGATTTTATTGTAGACAGCAGGAAAATGCTTGAGGAAGGCAAACTGATCACAGTGCGGACCCATACAAGGTTTGTACATTTCCCACCCCATAAACACAATTATGTGGAGGTGCTGTATGTATGCATGGGAACTGTGACCAATATTATTGATGGCAGAGAAGTAGTACTTAAAACAGGAGAGCTTCTTTTCCTGAATCAGTTTACAAGTCATGAGCTACTTCCGGCAGGAGTGGATGACATTGCGATCAACTTTATGGTTCTGCCCCAGTTTTTTGATGTGGCATATTCTATGGCAGGTGCAGGAAATATCCTTGCTGATTTTCTGGTAAATGTGCTGCGCCGTGATGAGGAAAGAGGAGAATATCTTCATTTTAAGGTGGCAGAAAATCTGCAGATCCAGAATCTTTTGGAAAATATGATCTATTCGATCGTCACTGGAAAAGGAGAGGACGATCGGATCAACCAGACCACTATGGGACTTATATTCCTGTATCTTCTGGATTCTGTCCAGTATGTGGAAATGCGGATTCCTAATTCATACGAGAATATGATCTCCATGACCACTCTGAATTATATTGAACAGCAGTACAGGATAGCGACCCTGACAGAACTATGTGAAATGCTGAAGCTGCCTATGCATGTATTGAGCAAAATGATCAAGAAGACCACAGGTTTTAATTTCAAGGATCTGCTTCAGAGAAAGCGGCTGAATAAGGCAGCAGAGCTTTTGTGTGATACAGACCTGTCTGTAAGCGATATTATTGCAGCAGTGGGATATGAAAATAGCAGCTATTTTCACAAGGTTTTCAAAAATAGATATTGTATGACACCGAAGGAATTCAGAACAAAAAATCAAAAAAATGGTTGGATACGGCTGTAAATTTGGCGAAAATTCAAACTTATTTTTTGGTAGAAATAGTTGACATTCAGAAATAAAAAAAATAAAATAAAGTTGAAATTTACCAAACCACTTAAAAAGGAGGAAGATTTTATGAAAAAAAGCATGAAAAAAGTTGTCAGCCTTCTTCTTGCAGCAGTAATGGTCATTTCTATGATCGCCTTTGCTTCTGTTGTTTATGCCGCTGACGACAGCGTAGAAGTGGATCCGGACTTTAAGATGGGTGTGATCCTCATTGGTGATGAGACAGAGGGTTATTCCGCAGCTCACATCGCAGGTATCAAGGCAGCAGCCAAAGAGCTTGGTCTTGATGACAGCCAGATTATCTGGAAGTACAAAGTACCGGAAGACCAGACCTGTTATGATTCCGCAGTTGACCTTGTAGGGCAGGGATGCAGCATGGTAGTTGCAAACAGCTATGGACATCAGACATTCATGGCACAGGCAGCACAGGAATATCCGGACGTTACATTTGTTTCCATGACAGGTGATTTTGCAGCCATCAGCGGATGCGAGAACTTAAAGAATGCATTCACAAACATTTATGAAGCACGTTATGTGTCTGGCGTTGTTGCCGGTCTGAAGCTGCAGCAGCTTCTGGACGACGGAACACTTACAGAAGAGACACAGCCGGACAGCTTTGATGCAGATGGCAATGTTAAGATCGGTTACGTAGGTGCATTCAGCTATGCAGAGGTTGTATCTGGTTATACAGCATTCTTCCTCGGAGTTCGCAGTGTAGTTCCTAATGTTGTAATGGAAGTAAAATACACTAACTCCTGGTTTGATATTGACAAAGAGGGTGCAGCAGCAGAGGCACTGATCGCAAATGGTTCTGTGATCATCGGACAGCATGCAGATTCCACAGGTGCTCCGGCGGCTACCCAGAAGCTTCTTGACAGTGGTAAGATCTGCTATTCTGTTGGTTATAACATCGACATGATCGCAACTGCTCCTACAGCGGCTCTTACATCTGCAACCAATAACTGGGAAGCATATTACAAATATGCAATTGCTACCGTTATGAGTGGTGGCGATCTTGAGCAGGATTGGTCCAAGGGATTTGCAGATAATGCTGTAGGCATTACAGATCTTGGTGAGTCCTGTGCAGAAGGCACGGCAGAGTACGTAGAGGATGTTGAGAATAAGATCAAAGATGGTTCTCTTCAGATATTTGATACATCTACGTTTACAGTTGACGGTGAAGAAGTTACAAGTGCACCTTGTGATCTTTCATTCATGGATTTCTCCACAGATCCGGCATCTGTTATTTACCAGGGAGATACAGTGGAAGCCATTGAGGATGGACATTTTGCAGAGTCTACCTTCAGAAGCGCACCATATTTCACACTTCGTATTGATGGAATCACAGAGGACGCAGAAGCAGTAGAGTAATTTAGCTGGTATACAAAGGGGTTGCTGCATAGACTGCAAGGTTCATGCGGCAGCCCTCTTTATTTGTCTGGGATGCAAAAGCCCCCGCATACAGACAGATATACAGAAGGGAGGCATAGGAGTTTGGAATATGCAATTCAGTTGACGAATGTTACTAAAACATTCGGTAAGGTGATTGCCAATAAAGGCGTAACACTGAACGTAAGGAAGGGTGAGATCCTGTCCCTGCTGGGCGAGAACGGAAGCGGGAAGACCACACTTATGAATATGATCGCAGGTATTTATTTCCCGGATTCAGGAGAGATCCGTGTGAACGGAACACCTGTGGAGATACGTTCTCCCAAGGATGCCTACGATCTTGGCATCGGAATGATCCATCAGCATTTTAAGCTGATCGATGTGTTCTCAGCAGTTGAGAATATTGCCCTTGGACTTGAGAAAAAAGAAAAATTTGATATGAAAGTTATCAGGGCCAAGGCAAAGGCCATCTGTGAAAAGTATCACTTTGATCTGGATCTGGACCAGAAAGTATATGAGATGAGTGTATCTCAGAAGCAGACCCTGGAGATCGTCAAGGTTCTGTACAGAGGTGCAGAGATCCTGATCCTGGATGAGCCTACTGCAGTACTTACCCCACAGGAAACAGAAAGATTGTTCGCTGTGATCCGCAATATGAAGAAGGATCACAAGTCTGTGATCATTATTACACATAAGCTGCATGAAGTGCTGGCTATCTCAGACCGGGTGGCGATCCTGAGAAAAGGGGAATATGTGGATACAGTTGAGACAAAAGACGCTACTGAAGGGTCTCTTACGGAGATGATGGTAGGAAAAAAGGTAGAGCTGAATATTGAACGTACCCAGCCGAAGGATACAGTAAAACGTCTTTCTGTTTCTAATCTTACTGTTTATAACCGGGAAGGCGTAAAGGTATTGGATGATGTAAGCTTTGATGCTTATGGCGGTGAGATCCTTGGCATTGCCGGTATTTCCGGGAATGGACAGAAAGAGCTGTTGGAGTCCATTGCAGGTCTTCAGGTCACTGCCGAGGGAAGCAGCATAAAGTTCTACGAAAAAGGAAAAGAAGATAAGCCGCTGCAGCTGATCGGCAAAACACCAAAGAAGATCCGTGATGCGGGAGTTCATCTTGCTTTTGTTCCGGAGGATCGTCTGGGAATGGGACTGGTTGGCTCTATGGGCATGACCGGAAACATGCTTTTGAAGACCTATGGTGCAGGCCGTTCATTCCTTACAGAGATGAAAGGACCTAAGAAGATGGCTGAGAAGGTCCGTGAAGAGCTGGAAGTAGTTACACCAAGCATCAATACTCCGGTATCCAGACTGTCCGGTGGTAATGTGCAGAAGGTTCTTGTCGGCCGTGAGATTGCAGAAGAGCCTACAGTCCTTATGACCGCTTATGCAGTGCGTGGACTTGATATTAATACTTCTTATACTATTTACAATCTGTTGGATGAAGAAAAACGCCATGGTGTGGCAGTGGTATACGTAGGTGAGGATCTGGACGTACTGATCGACCTGTGTGACAGGATCCTTGTTCTGTGTGATGGAAAAGCAAACGGAATGGTAGATGCACGTACGATCACAAAGGAAGAAGTAGGTCTTCTTATGACAAATCTGAGAAAGGCTGGTGCACAGGAATGAGCAGTGAAACTAAGAAAATAAAAGAGCCTTTTGTACGTATCATCAAGCGGGATGGCGCTTCTATAGGGAATAAAGTGCTGATCCGTGTGCTTGCCATTGTGCTCGCACTTGTAGTGGATGCAATTTTTATCTTTGCTGTTACAGGGCTGAATCCCATTTCCGTATACGGGGTTATGTTTAACGGAACCTTTATGACATCCATTCGTTTTTCATGGGCACTTCGTGATCTGGTAACCCTGCTTTGTATTGGTATTGCACTGGCACCAGCATTTAAAATGAAATTCTGGAATATCGGTGCAGAAGGACAGGTTCTTGCAGGCGGTCTTGCCACAGCACTGGTTATGGTAAAATGCGGACAGAGTCTTCCAACACCTGCATTGCTTCTGGTTATGTTTCTTGCAAGCATTATTGCAGGAGGTATCTGGGGACTGATCCCTGCAGTTTTTAAGGCATATTGGAATACAAATGAGACTTTGTTTACTTTGATGATGAACTATGTGGCAACCAGTATCGTTGCCTGTATGACCAACATTATGCGTGGAAAGGCATCCAGCCTTGGAAAACTGAATATGTCTACTCAGGCAGGCTGGTTTCCCCAGTTTTTCGGACAGCGTTACAACATTAATATCCTGGTTGTGTTTATCCTGATGATTGTAATGTATTTTTATCTGAAATATTCCAAGCAGGGATATGAGATCACTGTTGTTGGAGAGTCTGAAAATACAGCCAGATATGCTGGTATTAATGTTAAACGGGTAACGATCCGTACCATGCTGATATCTGGTGCGATCTGCGGACTTGCAGGTTTTCTGGTTGTGGCAGGAAGGGATCAGACGATTTCCACATCCTCTGCCGGAGGACAGGGATTTACTGCTATTATTGTTGCATGGCTGGCTAAGTTTAATACCTTTTACATGGCATTGATTTCTTTCCTTCTTGTTTTTCTTTCCAGAGGAGCTGCTGAGATCGCTTCTGCTTACAGTCTGAATGATTATGCGGCAAGTATTATCGAAGGTGTTATTCTGTTCTTTATCCTGGGAAGTGAGTTTTTCATTAATTACAAAATGGTATTTCGTGGTTCAAAACAGAAGGAGGTGCAGGAATGAGTACGTTAATTGCATGGATCATCCGGGCGATTCCTTTTGGAACGATCATTATGTTTGGATCTATGGGTGAGACAATCACAGAAAAATCAGGAAATCTTAACTTAGGTGTACCTGGGATCATGTATCTGGGAGGCTTTGCCGGATTTGCAAGTTCTTATTACTATGAGAAATTATCCTCAGATCCAAAGGGCTGGATCTGCGTGATCATTGCCCTGTTTGCAGCCATTGCTGCTTCTGCATTTGGAGGATTGATTTTCAGCTTCCTGACCATCACCCTGCGTGCCAACCAGAATGTGACAGGTCTTGCTCTTACTACCTTTGGTATGGGAGTTGCCAATTTCTTTGGCGTATTTATTTTAAATGGAGCCAGCTATACAGCTGCACCTCTTGCCTATTCTGCATTTTCAAAGAAGATCCCCTTCCTTTCTTCCAAGCTTGGGATCGTAAGCAAGGTAGTATTTCCTTATGGATTCCTTGCATATGCAGCTATCATTGTTGCCATTGTGCTTCATTATTTTCTGAATAAAACCAGGGTAGGACTGAATCTGCGTGCAGTTGGCGAGAATCCGGGAACTGCAGATGCAGCAGGTATTAATGTAACAAAATACAAATATCTGGCTACCTGTGTCGGGGCAGGTCTGTCTGGTATCGGCGGTCTTTATTATGTGCTGGATTACAATCAGGGGATCTGGGCAACTACCGGGCAGATCGAGGCTCTTGGATGGCTGGCA
Organism: Blautia ammoniilytica; assembly: GCF_025566965.1. Taxonomy (NCBI): domain Bacteria; kingdom Bacillati; phylum Bacillota; class Clostridia; order Lachnospirales; family Lachnospiraceae; genus Blautia; species Blautia ammoniilytica. The sequence goes on from NZ_JAOQJL010000001.1 coordinate 108,638, forward strand.
GTAGCACTTGTTATCTTTACTACATGGAAGCCTTTAAATGGTATTTGGGGAGCTTATCTTTTCGGTATGCTGTACTGGCTGTATCAGTTCCTTCCCAATATGTTGGGAGTGAAGGTGGCCGGATATGTGACGGATCTTGTACAAATGGTGCCTTATGTAGTGACCATTATTGTGTTGGTGGTTGTAAGTTTTCGGAAGAAGAAGGAGAATCAGCCGCCGGAAAGTCTTGGACTTTCTTATTTCCGCGAAGAACGATAAACGTGAAATCTTTGTGACTTTTAAAGGGGGAATGTTTACATTCTCCTTTTTTTTATGCTATAGTAACCATACGGTAGTAGTACAGTAACAAAGAAATTGATGGATTTAGTGAATTACATGCTTTTATGTGTATTCAAGAAAGGAATTCTGTGAATGATTAAGCGTAAATATCTTGCGGCATGCCTTGTGGCAGCCCTTTTTGTGGCCGGCTGTGGCAGTAACAGTGCAGAAAAGAAAGAAACAGCAGAAACAACAGAAGAGACAAAGACAGCAGAAGCAACAGATGCACCAGATCAGGAGTCTGCTTCTGAGGAGGATGCACAGGATGAAACTGCAGCAGATGATAGTGGTGAAGCAGATGATAGTACAGATGAGGACGAACAGGATCTGACAGATACGGAGGAAGATGAGGATACCGGACTGGAGGAGGAAGATCTTTCTAAGGTAGTTCCGGCAGATTATCTGGTCCAGGATGCGGACAAGTATGTGACTCTTGGGGAAACCAAGGATCTGGAGGCTGTTCAGTACACATATGAGATCACCGATGATATGGTACAGGATGAGATTGATTCTGAACTTTCCGAGGCATCTGAGGAGATCTCCACAGACAAGCCTTCTGTAGAGGGAGATACCGTATACTTTACAATGACTTATAAAGTAGAAGGGGATGATTCCCAGGATGGTGAGGAAGAGGATTCTTCAGTGATCCTTGGTCAGGAGGATTATGGCGCTGAATTCGATGAGAAGCTTACAGGCGTATCCGCGGGGGATAAGCTGGACTTTTCCATTTCCTATGATGAAGATATGTGGATGGAGGAATGGGCCGGACAGACGGTAGATTTTTCCATTGAGGTTTCTGATGTGGTACAGGTAGAAGTACCTGAGTACAACCTGGATTATGTAAAAGAAAATACAGAATATACAACTCTTGAAGAGTATGAGCAGTCCATTAGGGAATATCTGGAGGAGGAATATACCAGCAGAAGCTATTATGATGTAACAGAGTCCCTGTTGGAGACAGCGATGGCAAATGCTACATTCGACGGATATCCACAGGAGCTGTATGATCAGTGCAAAGAAGAGATCCTTTCCAGCTATTCCATGTTTGTAGGAGAGGATAATACTATTGATGATGTGCTGGAGATGTTTGGCATTACTGATGAGGATGTACAGTCAGAAACAGAGAAGCTTGTAAACAGATATCTGTTTATCAGTGCATACTGTAAAGCCAATGACATTACTGCAGACGGAGAGGAATACAAGGATTACGTAACAAAGAATGCAGACTATTACGGAGAGGATGCGGCTTCTTTTGAAGCTGGTTATACCAGGGAATATCTGGTAGAGAATCTGTATGATGAAAAGGTAAAAGAATTGTTATATGATTCTGCAAAGATCACTGAGAAGCCCTCTACAGAAGCCCCCGATGAAGAGGCTGAAGCTACAGATGAGGAGATCGGTGAGGGAGATGACCTGATGCTGGACGAGATCCAGGATGAAGAAGAATTAGCTCAGGATGAATCTGTATCAGAATAGAAGATTGGCTTAGTTACTTGGCTTAGGACGTAGCAGCATCAGAATAGGAAGAAGAATTGCTTTTTTGTACATGAGATGGTATGATTGAATCAAGAATGCTGAAAGTATTCAAAAACACATTGGGAGGTTGTGATGAAGAGGGGCAGTATTTTTGAAACAGATGGGATTCCCCGTCTTACAGAAGCATTTCCGCTTGCTATGCAGCATGTAGTAGCTATGATCGTAGGCTGCGTTACGCCGGCAATTATTATTTCCGGAGCAATTCCTGGGGGCCTTTCCAGAGAAGAACAGGTAATTCTGATTCAGTCTGCATTGGTGATGGCAGCGTTGTCTACGCTGTTGCAGCTTTTTCCAATTGGAGGAAAAGCCAGGTTTGCTATTGGATCAGGATTGCCCATCATCATGGGAGTAAGCTTTGCTTATGTTCCCAGTATGCAGGCAATTGCCGAGTCTTATGGGATTGCAGCGATTATGGGAGCAGAACTGGCAGGCGGTTTTGTGGCTGTGGTAATGGGATTGTTGGTAAAGAAGATCAGGGTCTTTTTTCCACCATTGATCACTGGAACGGTTGTATTTACCATTGGTCTGTCATTATATCCTACTGCCATTAACTACATGGCTGGCGGGGTCAGCAGTCCGGACTATGGCTCCTGGCAGAACTGGGCGATTGCATTCTTTACATTGATCGTAGTAACCGTGCTGAATCATTTCGGGAAAGGGATCTGGAAGCTGGCATCTATTCTGATCGGCATCATTGCAGGATACCTGGTGGCGATTCCTTTTGGAATGGTTGATTTTTCAAGTATAGGAGAAGCAGGAGTCTGCCAGCTTCCGTCTCTGCTTCATTTTGGCATTGAGTTTGAGCCATCTTCTTGTATTGCCATCGGTATCTTGTTTGCTATCAATTCCATCCAGGCCATTGGTGATTATTCAGCAACGACCATCGGTGCTATGGACAGAACTCCGAAGGATGAGGAATTGCAGAAAGGAATTATCGGCTACGGTATTTCTAATATTGTGGGAGCCTTGGCTGGAGGTTTGCCCACTGCCACATACAGTCAGAATGTGGGAATTGTTACTACTACAAAGGTAATTAACCGGTGGGTACTGGGACTGGCGGCTGTGATCCTTGGTATTGCAGGGATTGTTCCCAAGTTTTCGGCCATTCTTACTACGATTCCCCAGTGTGTTCTTGGAGGTGCTACAGTTTCTGTATTTGCATCCATTGCTATGACAGGTATGAAGCTGGTAGCTTCAGCAGAAATGGATTACCGGAATTCATCCATCGTTGGTCTTGCAGCAGCACTGGGAATGGGAGTGTCTCAGGCAACTGCAGCACTGGCTGGCTTTCCGGCGTGGGTTACCACCATTTTTGGGAAATCCCCGGTGGTGCTGGCAACGATTATAGCGGTGATCATGAACATTATCCTTCCAAAGACACGGGAAGAAGAGAAGGAAGAGGCACAACAAAAGATTGAAATCAAACATAAGCTGGATGAAGATCACAAAGAATTCGGTGAATAAAAGTAAAAACTAAATACGAATTAAGAAAGAGTGTGCTGATATAGAAATGTGCAGCACACTCTTTTTGATAAAATGAAAGCCTTATAAATCGTGAAATTGTCCGATCATGTCTTTGATATGCTGCATTTCATTATCCATCTCGATCATGGCATGAGCAGATTCTAAAAGCTCTGCACTGATCTGATCATAGCCTTCCATCTCTTCGATGCCCTTTTTGTAACGCAGCTGATGCTCCAGAGTAGCCCAAAAATCCATGCCATTGGTACGAATCTGGATTTCCGCCCGCATAGGTGTTTTTCCGCGGGAAAAGAAAACCGGGACCTCAACGATCATATGATAACTGCGATAGCCATTGGGCTTGGGATTCTTTATATAATCCTTGATCTGCAGTATCTTGATATCATCTTGGCTGGCCAGCAGATCTGCAACCGTATAAATATCGTCAATGAATGCACAGACCACCCGGATACCGGCAACATCATTCAATTGTTCCTGAATATTCTCCGCAGAAAATTCATAGCCAAGCTTTTGAAGTTTCCGGTAAATACTTTCAGGCTTTTTTACTCTTGTCTTAATAAAAGAAATAGGATTCCTTTTATTTTCAATGGAAAATTCATCATTCAGTACTTCCAGTTTGGTCTGGAGTTCCCGGATGGTGCAGCGGTACATCATCATAAGATCACTGAACTTAGCAGCATTTTTGATAAATCTTTCTGGATCCGGTGTATCCAGAAAAGGGAGATTAAGTTTGTTGTCCATATGTAAAACCTTCTTTTTATGTTATTGTATAATGCGTATCATTATTTCAATTATAAGGGATAAAAAGGATATAGTAAAGTAATGAATGGCTATATCACATTTACTTTTTAGAGATTTTCATATATAATGAGAGGACTGATTTACAGATCTTAAGAAGGAGGGCTATGATATGGACAGAAAAAATCTGATCGTAGGACAGTCAGGAGGACCGACAGCTGTAATCAACAGCAGTCTTTATGGCATTGTTAAAGGGGGAAGAGATCAGGCTGAAGTTGACCGTATTTATGGAATGGTAAATGGAATTGAGGGATTTCTGAAGGGGCAGGTTATGGATTTTGAAGTGGCGCTTCCGGGGGAAGATTTGGAAACACTGAAATATACACCAGGGGCATATCTTGGCTCCTGCAGACATAAGCTTCCTGAAAATCTGGATGATCTGGCATATAAGCAGATCTTTGCCAGCTTTCATGATATGAATATTGGCTACTTTGTATATATAGGCGGCAATGATTCCATGGATACAGTAAGTAAGCTGTCACGGTATGGAGAAAGGATCGGCAGTGATGTGCGGATCCTGGGGATTCCAAAGACCATTGATAATGACCTGGTGAAGACAGACCATACACCAGGATATGGAAGTGCTGCCAGATATGTGGCATCCACAGTGCGGGAGATTGTTATTGATGCTAATGTTTATGAGAAAAAATCTGTTACAATTATTGAAATCATGGGCCGTCATGCAGGCTGGCTGACTGCTGCTTCCGTGCTTGCCAGGAAATATTCAGGAGATAATCCGCTTCTAGTATATTTGCCGGAAAAGGCTTTTGACACAGAAAAATTCCTGATGGATGTGGAGCATGCTTTTGATAAGAACTGTAATGTGGTGGTATGTGTATCCGAAGGGATCAGGGATGAAAAAGGAACCTTTATCTGCGAATATGAAAATGATGTATGTACTGACAATTTTGGACACAAAATGTTGACTGGCTGCGGAAAGTATCTGGAAAATCTGGTACGAAGCCGTCTTCAGGTAAAGGTAAGGTCTGTAGAACTGAATGTAAATCAGAGATGCTCTACAGCTATGCTCTCTGCTGCAGACCAGAAAGAGGCTATGGAGGCCGGAGCATTTGGCGTAAAGGCTGCTGTACAGGGTGAAACCGGAAAGATGGTGTCCTTTATACGAGACAGCGAAAAGGATGAATATGTACTGAATTATGGGTTGGAAGATGTAAATGAGATCTGCAATAAAGAAAAGCCTGTTCCTGTTTCATGGATCGCAGAATCTGGCAATGATATGACAGACGATTTTATACAGTATGCAATGCCTTTGATCCAGGGAGTGGTTTCCCTTCCCTTGGATGATAATGGCCTTCCTCTTTTCGCATATAGAAAATAAGAAAGGTTTTTGTTTATGAAGATCAGATTATCCGATCATTTTAGTTATGGAAGACTGTTAAGATTTACACTTCCTTCTATAGTGACAATGGTAATAGCATCGTTATACAGCGTGGTAGACGGACTGTTTGTGTCTAATCTTGTTGGCGATATGGCACTTTCTGCAGTAAATATCGCTTTTCCTATTGCTATGATCATAGGAGCCATAGGCTTTATGCTGGGTACCGGCGGCAGCGCTTTGGTAGCCAGGACATTAGGGGAAGGCAATAAAGAACTGGCAGACAGGTATTTTTCCATGATCATTTATACGATCATGATTGTGGGAGGTCTGTTTTCCGTTATCACAGTGTTGCTTGTTGAGCCTATTATGTGGGCTGCCGGTGCCAGTGAGCTTCTGATTGATGACTGTATCAGCTATGGAGCAGTTCTACTTGCAGGAAGTGTTCCCTTTATGCTTCAGACCAGTTTCCAGAATTTTTTTGTGGTCAGCGAACGGCCAATGCTAGGACTGGTGCTTTCCATACTGTCCGGGATCACCAATATGGTTCTGGATTATGTATTTATTGCAGTTTTGGGCCTGGGGATCACTGGTGCAGGCCTTGCTACAGTGATGGGCTATGTGGTAGGCGGTATTTTGCCTCTTTTCTTTTTCCTTAAGAAAAGGGAACGTGCCCTTCACCTTACGAAGACTCGTTTCTATCCAAGACAGCTGCTTCTGGCCTGTTCCAATGGTTCTTCTGAGCTTTTAAGTAATATTTCAGCATCTGTGATCGGTATTTTATATAATATCCAGCTGATGCGGATCATCGGCGAGAGTGGTGTGGCTGCTTATTCGGTTATGATGTACGTGGATTTTGTATTTGTAGCAGCATTTCTGGGTTTTTCGGCTGGCAGCGCACCGATTGTCAGCTATCAGTATGGGGCAGGAAATCATCAGGAACTTCACAATATTTTCAGGAAAAGCCTGACTGTGATCGGCATTACTTCTGTGGCAATGGTGGCTGTTTCAGAAGGCGTCAGTCATCCGCTGTCTGTTGCTTTTGTAGGATACAATCAGCAGCTGCTTGACATGACGGTTGGAGGCTTTCGTATTTTTGCATTGGGCTACCTGTTTTGCGGGATCAATATTTATGCTTCTTCTTTTTTTACTGCACTATGTAATGGAATGGTTTCTGCATTGCTTTCTTTCACAAGATCTTTCCTTTTACGTGGTGGTCTGGTGATCCTGATGCCTTTGCTATTTGGATTGAATGGTATCTGGGGCGCGGTTGTAGTTGCAGAAGGGCTGGGAGCTGTGATGGCTGTGGCTTTTCTTTTGAAATACAGGAAACGGTATAGATATTGATGACAGACATTATAGGTTATGGTACTCTGAAAGGGACAGGAAAGGACGCTGGTTATGGAAGATGAAACATACCACAGGTTCCGAAGTGCCAGGCAAGAGCCGGTCCGGCTGCAGGCAGCATTGGACGGCTTTTTTGCTTTTGATGGAGAGGATGAACGGCAGAAGGAATATACTTTTTACCTGAAAAAAAGGATCCGTCCGGCAATGGAAGTGCTGATCAGGAGTCAGCAGATTGAACAGATGGAAATACTGGCTGAACAGGGCTGGTATGGCAAAAAGGAACTGGAGACTTTCATACGGACTGCCAGGGAAGAAGGCAGATTACAAGCCCTGGTCTGGTTAATGAAGGAGAAAAATGACAGATACGGATATGAAGACAGAGAATATGATTTATAAGACAGCTCCCTGGAAGCGTGCTTATGATAGCAGCCAGGCACAGATCGGCATACAGATCCTTGAATATTGTCGGAATCAGTTGTTTTTATCGTATCCCTCTTTTGAACAGGCACTGTTTATTTTACAGTGGGAAGCAGATGACAGAATTGCCGGGATAGGGACGGATGGAGTAAAAATATTATTTTCCCCTGTATGGCTTCTACAGAAATATCAGGAGGATCCAGGGACTGTTACAAAGGCTTATCTGCATATGATCCTGCACTGTATTTATCTGCATCCTTTTTTTGCAGGGAAGGAGCAGGAAAATCTGTGGGATCTTGCCTGTGACATGTTCGTAGAAAGGATCTGCACATCCATTACCGGGAATGGGGTTGGGGGACATCAAGAGCAGGATCTTTCTCCTTATCGGATCTATGACACATTGTGCTGTCTTAAGAAAGAAGAGCAGTTAAAACTGGAAAAAAGTATAAGAATAGATGATCACAGCTTATGGAGAGAAAAGCAGACAGGTGCTAAGGCAATCTGGAAGAAATGGGAAGAGGTTCTTTTGTCCATGTCCAGAGGAAAAGAGAAAAAGAAACTGTGGGCTGGTATGTCTCCAGGCATGCGCCAGGAGGAAATAAGGCTTGCAGGCAGGAAGGATTATGACTACCGGGATTTTCTTCAGAAATATTTTCATATACGGGAAGAAGTAAAGCTGGATACGGAAAGCTTTGATTATATATTTTATAACTATGGTATGGAGTACTATGGGGATGTTCCACTGATCGAACCATTGGAATATCAGGAAGCCAGCCGGCTTTCCCAGCTGGTGATTGCCATTGATACCTCAGGCTCCTGTTCAGCTGCTATCGTACAAAGGTTTCTGGAGGAAACATATAGTATTTTAAGCAGCAAAGAAAACTTTTTTAGTGAGATGGAGGTATATCTGATCCAGTGTGACTGCTGTATCCAAAAAATAGATGTGATCCGCAGAGAAGAGGACTGGAGAAAACTGGAAGACAAAATAGAGATCCAGGGACGTGGAGGAACAGATTTTTGTCCGGTTTTCCGCTATGTGGATCAGCTTCGGAAGGAAGGTCAGCTTAAGGATCTGGGGGCTTTGATCTATTTTACAGATGGGGACGGAGTCTATCCGGAAGAAAGGCCGGACTATGATACAGCCTTTGTATTTTTGAAGGATACAGATTCCTTGAAAATGGTTCCATCCTGGGCTTACGTATTAAAGGTTTGGACTTAACAGAGAATAATCGGGAAAACGGCAAGCAGCTGTCTGCAGGGAGCGAAGATGATGAATATTAAAGAGGCAAAACAAGAAATTGTGAATACACTGCATGCATATTTGAAAAAGGATGAAGAAGGGAATTATACATATCCGCTGGTACATCAACGACCTTTATTCCTGATAGGGGCACCTGGCATTGGTAAAACCGCTATTATGGAGCAGGTAGCGAAGGAAGAAAATATAGGTCTTGTTTCTTATACAATGACACATCATACCCGTCAGAGCGCAGTAGGACTTCCCAAAATCGTTTCCAGGGAATATGAGGGCATTTCCATGGATGTTACGGAATATACCATGAGTGAGATCATTGCAGCTGTATATGCCAAGATGGAAAGTACAGGAAAGAAGGAAGGAATCCTGTTTCTGGATGAGATCAATTGTGTGTCTGAGACACTTGCACCAGCCATGCTTCAGTTTCTTCAGAATAAGACCTTTGGCGGACATAAGGTACCGGCAGGGTGGCTGATCGTAGCAGCAGGTAATCCATCAGGATATAACAAGTCTGTCCGGGAGTTTGATATTGTAACTTTGGACCGGGTCCGGAAGATGGAGATCCAGCCGGATCTGGAGGCTTGGATGGAATATGCCTGGCAGCATAAGATCCATGGAGCAGTGCTTTCTTATCTTAATATCCATAGGGACAGTTTTTACTACATAAGGAGCAGCCGGGAGGAAAAAGCCTTTGTTACAGCAAGAGGATGGGAGGATTTGTCCAGGATCCTGAAAAGCTACGAAGATCTGGATATCCAAGTGACTGAGAATCTGATCTGTCAGTTCATTCAGGAAAAGGAAATTGGCAGGGATTTCGCTTCTTATTACCAGATTTATCAAAAGTATGGCACAGATTATGGAATCCACCAGATTCTGGATGGAAGCCTTTCAAAGCACATGGAGGAAGAAAAGCTGGATATGGCCGGGAATGGATCGGCAGAAGAACGGCTTACTGTTACCGGGCTTTTTCTGCAAGATCTGAATGAAAGGCTGATGTGTGCAGATACAGGCAAAAAGCGGCTCTCTCTTCTTTATGATAAACTGTATGCACTGAAAAATAACCCCATAACAGATAAGAACGCAAAGTCCGAAGCAGATAGCTGGTTTGGACAGTATATAAAGGATCAGAAGAAAAGCTTTGAAGTACGAAAAACGTCAGGTCTTCTTTCCATGGAGGAAGCGTTGCTGGAGAGACAGACGATTGCATGCATGGAAAGATATGATCTGGAACTGAGGAAACTTCATATTACCAAAAGAGAAGAGCAATTTGAGAGAATAAAGATATTCTTTCAGGAAGAGAAGCAGAAAACAGAAGTTCTTTGTACCCAGACAGGACATGCCCTTTTAAGAGCTTTTGACTTTACGGAAAAGGCCTTTGGGGATGGAGCAGAGATGATGCTTATGGTAACCAGGCTTACCGGGAATCCGCTGGCGTCTGCCTTTATTGCAGAGCATGGCTGTGCACCCTATTTTAAGTACAGTGACAAGCTTCTGCCGGGAAAACAGCAGCAGCTTTTACAGGCCTGTGAGCAGGCTTTGGAGTCAAGATAATACTTGCAACTTCCGGGAGAGATTACTATAATTATAGAGGAGGCGCGCTATGAAGGATAATAAAAAGAAAAAAAAGAAAACCGCCGGTGATGTGGTGCTTACTCTGGTACTGCTTCTGGCTGTGGGAGTTTTTTGTTATGCAGCCTTTAATTTGTACCACATTTACACAGAGTACAAAAAGGGCTCTGACGAATATAACCAGATCGCACAGATGGCAGTGACAGAGCGTGATCCTGATGAGGATCCAATCGACATGGAGACAGACGATGAAAAGAAATCTGATCTGAAAGCACCTATGAAGATTGATTTTGATACTCTTCGCAGTGTGAATACGGACGTGATTGGATGGATTTATGTGGAAGCACTGGATAATGTGAGTTATCCTATTGTGAAGGGAAAGGATAACAGTACTTATCTTCACATGACCTATGAGAAGAATTACAATTTTGCAGGCACGATTTTCATTGACTATGAGAATTCCGGAGATTTTAACGATTGTAATACACTGGTATACGGACACAATATGAAGAATGGTTCTATGTTCGGACAGCTGAAAAAATTCAGTAAAGACCCGGAAACATACAAGAAAAGCAAATATTTCTGGATTTTTACACCTGAGAAGGATTATCGGTATGAGATTATTTCCGCTTATGTTACAGCGGTAAATAGTGATACATATACATTGTTTAAAGGACCTGGTAAGGAATTTCAGGATTATCTGGACAAGATGCCAACTCTTTCAGAGATCCAGACCACACCAGGTACGCTTACCATACAGGACAAGATCGTTACACTTTCTACCTGTACAGGCAACGAATCCACCAGATATGTGGTACAGGGTAAAAGAGTTGATACTTTGGATGTAGAAAAGGATAATTAGTATGAGGAGGCTGTAGTGATGGAGAATGGGATAGCGAAACTGCAGGAGCTTGTGGATCAGTATGATAATATTGTATTCTTTGGTGGAGCGGGTGTTTCCACAGAAAGCGGGATCCCGGATTTCAGAAGCCAGGACGGGCTGTATAATCAGACCTATGATTATCCGCCGGAGACGATCTTAAGCCATACTTTTTTTATGAGAAAGCCGGAAGAGTTTTTCAGGTTTTACAGAGATAAGATGCTGTGTGATACTGCAAAGCCAAATGCAGCTCACCAGAAGCTGGCAGAGCTGGAAAGGGCTGGCAGGCTTAAGGCTGTGATCACCCAGAATATTGATAATCTTCACCAGATGGCCGGAAGCCGGAATGTGCTGGAACTTCATGGCAGTGTATATAGGAATTACTGCATGAAATGCCGGAAGTTTTATGATTTTTCTTATATGAAACATTCAGAAGGAGTGCCCAGATGCAGCTGTGGCGGGATTATTAAGCCAGACGTTGTCCTCTATGAGGAAGGGCTGGATACACATACTATTGAAGAGGCAGTGAAGGCTATTTCCCAGGCACAGGTACTGATTATCGGCGGGACGTCCCTGGCTGTATATCCGGCAGCAGGACTGATCGATTATTTTCAGGGAGATCATCTGGTAGTGATCAACAAGTCACCTACACCGAGAGACCGGTATGCAGATCTTCTGATCCAGGAGCCGATTGGGCAGGTGTTTTCACAATTACAGGTAAAGGAGCATAGTCATGGGACTTCTTTATGAAGTGGGAGATATTGTCACGCTGAAAAAAACACATCCCTGTGGCAGCAAAGACTGGGAGATCCTTCGTGTAGGGGCGGATTTCAGGCTGAAATGTACAGGATGCGGTCACCAGGTCATGGTGCCGCGGAAGATGGTGGAGAAAAATACCAGGAATCTGCAGAAAAAATCACAAGATTAATGACACAGGGAAAACTAAAATAGCATAAAGCATAAAAAGCATAAGAATAATTATAAAGAGAATAAAAATCATTAGAAAAAGAAAAATAGGGCTTTACATAGCCAGGAAAATGTGTTAAAATCAACAATCGTGATATATTCATATCCTTGCTCTTTGACAGGCAAAGGGCCAATAGACCATAAGGAGGTAAGACAGGCATGAACAAGTACGAGTTAGCATTAGTTGTGAGTGCAAAAGTTGAGGACGAAGTACGTGATGCAGTTGTTGAGAAAGCTAAAGGCTACATCACACGTTACAATGGCACAATCACAGAAGTTGAAGAATGGGGTAAGAAGAAATTAGCTTACGAGATTCAGAAAATGCATGAAGGCTTCTACTACTTCATTCAGTTTGAAGCAGATGCTCAGTGTCCGGCAGAAGTAGAAAGACATATGCGTATCATGGACAATGTATTAAGATACTTAGTTGTCAGAAAAGACGCATAAGCTTTTGGCAATTAATCAGAAAGCACCATTAAGAACCCGTTCAACCGATCATCGAAAGAGGTAAATAGAATGAACAAAGTAATTTTAATGGGACGCTTAACAAGAGACCCTGAAGTAAGATATTCCGCAGGGGAGAATGCACTGGCAATTGCCAGATATACATTGGCAGTAGACAGGAGGTTTCGCCGTGATGGCGAGGCATCCGCTGATTTTATCAGCTGTGTATCTTTTGGACGTACAGCAGAGTTTGCTGAGAAGTATTTCCGACAGGGACTGAAGATTGCGGTTACAGGCCGTATTCAGACCGGCAGTTATACCAACCGTGACGGCCAGAAGGTTTATACAACAGAGGTTGTAGTTGAGGAGCAGGAGTTTGCAGAGAGTAAATCTTCCAGCGATTCCTATGCAGCATCTCATCCTCAGAACAGTGCTGCGGCACCATCTATGCCTACACCAAGTGCGGCAAGTGCAGACGGATTTATGAACATCCCTGATGGAATTGACGAGGAACTGCCTTTTAATTAGGTATTTCTCAGACGAACAAACGGATGATAACAAGAAGATAGGAGGAAGCTAATCATGGCTTACAGCAATAGAGGCGAAAGACCGGATTCTCCCATGAAGAGAAGAGGCGGACGCAGAAGAAAAAAAGTTTGTGTATTCTGTGGCAAAGAGAATAACGAGATCGATTACAAAGATGTAGCAAAGTTAAGAAAGTATGTTTCTGAAAGAGGAAAGATCCTTCCAAGAAGAATTACAGGTAACTGTGCAAAGCATCAGAGAGCTCTTACTGTAGCAGTTAAGAGAGCACGTCATTTGGCATTAATGCCATACATCCAGGACTAATTTCCTGAATGCAGCAATGCAGATGTTTGGAAGCCTTCAAATGCTTATTTTATGAGCATTTGAGGGCTTTTTCTTATTTTACTTGGGTATGGAAATATTTCCATGAATCTGGTATAATATATAGGTCCACGTAAAATTGGTTTTATCTATGTAATAGAATGGGAAAAATCATGAAAGAAAAATTAAAATTCAGAGGGCCATTGAAACAATATATGCGGACCCCTATGTACCTGGCAATTCTGCTTCTTGGACTGAATATTCTGGTATATATGGTTAATATCAGGGCAGGACTTTTAGTATCCCTGGGACTGGCTGTGTACTTATTGATCGTTCTGCTGATCTATATTCACCACAAGCCAATGATTCTCAACGCCCTGGTTGCATTTACCACACAATACAATGCCCTGGAGAAACGTATGCTGGAGGATCTGGCACTGCCCTTTGCCATTATGGATACCAACGGCAGGATGGTCTGGTCCAATCGGCTGTTTGCAAGCCTGATGGGGAAAGACCAGTTGTACAATAAGAATATAGCTACCCTTCTTCCGGATATTACTCAGGAGAAGCTGCCAGTGCCGGGACAGAAGGACATAACAGAAGTAACCACCGGCTTAGGGAACGAGATCTACAGGGTATCTATGCAGTGTATCACCATGAAGGATGTGGTTGAGCATACAGATATTCTGGAGAAGCTGCAGAATGATTTGAGTCTGATTGCCCTGTATCTTTATGACGAGACAGAATTGCAGGAATATATCCAGAAGAATGAAGATGACAAGCTGGTTGTAGCCTTGGCGTATCTGGATAATTATGAAGAAGCGCTGGATAGCGTGGAGGATGTACGCCGTTCTCTTTTGATCGCGTTGATCGACAGGAAGATCACCAAGTATTTTTCAAATTTTGATGGCGTTGTTCGTAAGCTGGAAAAAGACAAATATTTCCTGATCATGCGTCAGAGTTCCCTCGAAGCATTAAAGGAACAGAGATTCCATATTCTGGATGAGGTAAAAACGGTTAATATCGGTAATGAAATGGCTGTTACCTTAAGTATCGGTATTGGATTGAACGGATCTACTTATCTGCAGAATTATGAGTATTCCAGGATTGCCATCGAAATGGCACTTGGCCGTGGAGGCGATCAGGTGGTGATCAAGAATGGCAATACCATCACATACTTTGGCGGTAAGGCACAACAGATGGAAAAGGCAACTAGAGTGAAGGCACGGGTAAAGGCACAGGCCCTTAAGGAATTTATGAGTACCAAGGACCGTGTTGTGGTTATGGGACATAAGATCACAGATGTGGATGCATTAGGGGCAGCCATTGGTATATACCGTGCCGGGAAGACACTTGGAAAGCCGGTGCATATTGTGGTGAATGATCCTACCACATCCATTCGTCCTTTGATGGCAGGTTATGTGGGAAGTCCGGATTATGAGCCATCTATGTTTGTAGATGCAGATCAGGCCAAGGATCTTGTGGACAATAACACAGTTGTGGTTGTTGTAGATACCAACAAGCCAAGTTATACAGAGTGTGAGGACCTTTTATACCTTACAAAGACCATTGTGGTACTGGATCATCACAGAAGGGGCAGTGAAGTGATACAGAATGCAGTACTCTCTTATGTGGAGCCGTATGCTTCTTCTACCTGTGAGATGGTAGCTGAGATCCTTCAATATTTTTCAGACGATCTTCGCCTGCGGAGCATGGAGGCAGACTGCTTGTATGCCGGCATTGTGATCGATACCAACAATTTTACCACCAGAGCAGGTGTACGTACCTTTGAAGCAGCAGCGTTTCTTAGAAGGAATGGAGCAGATATTACCAGAGTGCGTAAGATGCTGCGGGATGATATTGATTCTTACAAGGCAAGGGCAGAGGTTGTGCGTACTGCCAGCATTTATAGGAAATGCTTTGCCATTGCAAAATGCCCAAGCGAAGGCTTGGAAAGCCCTACCGTTGTAGGGGCACAGGCTGCTAATGAGCTTCTGAATATTGCAGGAGTAAAGGCTTCTTTCGTACTTACTCCATACAACAAAGAAGTATATGTAAGTGCCCGTGCCATTGATGAAGTGAATGTACAGATCATGATGGAGCGGATGGGCGGAGGCGGTCATCTGAATATTGCCGGTGCACAGCTGAAGGAAAGTCTTGACGAGGCGGAGTTGATGCTGAAAGCAATCATAGATCAATTATACGAAGAAGGAGAATTTAAGGAATCATGAAAGTAATTTTACTGGAAGATGTAAAGTCCCTTGGGAAAAAGGGCGAAATCGTAAATGTAAGTGACGGATATGCAAGAAATATGATCCTTCCAAAGAAGCTTGGAGTAGAAGCTACACCTAAGAATCTGAATGACCTGAAGCTTCAGAAAGCCAATGCAGAAAAGGTTGCACAGGAAAATTTCGAGGCAGCACAGGCTTTTGCAAAGGAGCTTGAAACAAAAGAGATCATTCTTACTTTGAAAGTAGGAGAAGGTGGAAGAACCTTTGGTTCTATTTCTGGTAAAGAGATTTCTGAAGCGGCTAAGAAGCAGCTGAATCTTGAAATCGATAAAAAGAAACTGCAGCTTTCATCCCCCATTCGTAACCTTGGCGTTACCAATGTTCCGGTGCGCCTTCATCCAAAGGTAACTGGAAGCCTGAAAGTATGGGTAAAAGAGGAGCAGTAAGTATTTCATGGAAGAAGCATTGATCAAACGGATACTTCCGCACAGTATTGAGGCAGAGCAGTCAGTGATTGGCGCCATGATCCTTGACAGGGATGCGATCCTGGTTGCCTCTGAGATCCTGACAAGCGATGATTTTTATCAGAAGCAGTATGGGATTATTTTTGATGCAATGGTAGAACTTTGCAATGAAGGAAAGCCGGTAGATCTGATCACCCTGCAGAATCGTCTTAAGGAAAAAGAACTGCCACCGGATATCAGCAGCATGGAATATGTGCGTGATCTTCTGACTGCAGTACCTACCTCTGCGAATATTAAATATTATGCAAATATCGTCAGTGAGAAAGCGGTTCTCAGACGTCTGATCAAAGCCAATGAAGAGGTGGAGAATGCCTGCTATCTGGAAAAAGACAGCACACAGACTATCCTGGAGGAAGCAGAGAAAAAGCTGTTCAATATTTTGCAGCGGCGTACCAGTGAAGAATTTGTGCCTATCCAGCAGGTAGTGCTTAATTCTATCAGCAATATTGAGAAGGCGTCTAAGCTGAAAGGTACTGTTACCGGTATTCCTACCGGCTTTGTAGACCTGGATTACAAGACCTCTGGCATGCATGGGTCAGATCTGATACTGATCGCTGCCAGGCCTTCTATGGGAAAGACTGCTTTTGTATTGAATATTGCCCAGTATATGGCATTTCGCAAGGATGTAACAGTAGCTATTTTCAGTCTTGAGATGTCAAAGGAACAGCTGGTGAACCGTCTGCTTGCCATGGAATCTCATGTGGATTCACAGAATCTGCGCACAGGTAATCTGAAAGATGAGGATTGGACAAAGCTTGTGGAAGGCGCAGACATTATCGGCCGTTCCAATTTGATCATTGATGATACGCCTGGTATTTCCATTGCAGAGCTTCGTTCCAAGTGCAGGAAATATAAACTGGAGCATAATCTTGGGATTGTTATGATCGACTACCTTCAGCTGATGAGCGGATCCGGCAAAACAGATTCCAGACAGCAGGAGATTTCAGATATTTCCAGATCCTTGAAGGCTCTTGCCAGGGAGCTGTCAGTGCCTGTGATCGCATTGTCACAGCTAAGCCGTGCAGTAGAGCAAAGACCTGACCACAGACCAATGCTTTCTGACCTGCGTGAGTCGGGAGCCATTGAGCAGGATGCGGATGTGGTAATGTTTATTTACAGAGATGACTATTATCACAAAGATACAGAGAAAAAGGATATTGCTGAGATCATTATTGCCAAGCAGAGAAATGGCCCTATCGGTACGGTTGAACTGGTATGGCTGCCAAGATATACACAGTTTGTAAATATGAAAAAGTAAGGCGGATTTTGTCAATCGCTTTTTCTTGCAATCTATTACCCCTTTGTTATAATTAAAACAAGATGCAGGTGTGCGATACAAACCATATTGGACACAGGTGCATTACAAAAAGGAGGGGTAGCGTGGATAAGCGATATACGGTAGCACAGACCGTCCAGATCACAGGCTTAAAGCCATATGTTCTTCGATACTGGGAAGAAGAACTGGATCTGAGGATCGGAAGAAATGAGCTTGGACACAGATACTACACCGGATATGATATTCAGTTGTTTATGAATATTCAGGAACTTAAGAAAAGAGGACTGCAGCTTAAGGCCATTAAGGAACTGGTTCCCCAGATTGCCAGGAATGCTCCTGGGATGAGCCAGAGTAAGGTCAGGCTTCTGGAAGATACTGCTGTTCAGGTGTATACTGATCAGGAAAAAGATCAGGATACAGATCAGGAGGAAAGACAGAGATGTAAAGAACTGCCGCCAGCCAGCGAGGATTCAGGGAAGATCCTGGAGTTCCAACAGATCCTGGAAAGACTGATCCAACAGGAACTTCACACTCAGAATGACGGAGAGGCAAGATGCCGCTCTATTGATGCAGCTATCCGCAGACAGCAGCTTGCAAGGAAGGAAGCTGCCGTAGCAATAGAAAAGAAGAATAAAAAGAAACATAAAATACATATGTGATCAGTGAGATTTGTCTCAGATCATAAATGAAAAATGGCTGCCGCATATAGCGACAGCCATTTGATCGTTCTTAGGAAATTATTCCTGGCTGATAGCGCCTGTAGGACAGACATCAGCGCAAGTTCCACACTCAACACATGCATCTGCATCGATCACGTAATGATCATCACCCTGAGAAATAGCCTCGTTAGGGCATTCGCTTTCGCATGTTCCACAGCTTACACATTCATCAGAAATTACATATGCCATAGTTATATCCTCCTTTAATCTCTTTTGTACCCTTAACCGGGTTCTGAATCTATTCTAATATATCTATCGTTGGATTACAAGTATAAAATTATAAACAAAATTTTAGAACTGTAAATGTTGATTCCTGTAAAAAATCGTATTATAATAGGCAAGGGTGGAGACTCTTTATAAGGACTGCAGATGTGGTCCTTTTACAGATAATGATTCTCTCCAGATTTGCGAATAAAGGAGGAAACAGATCATGGCACAGGTGACAAAGCAGATGCTCATCGGCGAACTGCTTCAGTTAGATCCTAACATTGCAGGGGTTCTTATGAGAGCCGGCATGCACTGCATCGGCTGCCCGTCTTCCCAGATGGAGTCTCTTGAAGAGGCTGCTATGGTGCACGGGATGGACGTAGATGTCCTGGTAGAGCAGATCAACGATTTTCTTGCTCAGTAATTTGCACACTATATAGACGAATGTGCATCTGTTTATAGAGGAGTTTTTGTAGACAGAGTGAACAGGTAAAGAGAATGCCGTATCAGTTACAGTTTTTTAGAACTGCAGCTTATACGGCATTTTTAATGTATTATATTAATGTTTGTACTTTAAAGCTGTTCCAGACTCTGGACCGCATGAAGGGTGATCAGTTCCCCGTGCTCTTTCAGGTGTGCTTCTCCTGACATGGTGAATGCCTGGCCCTGCCCGTATTCGGAAAGAATGTTGCACACCTTATTGAATTCCTCAGGAGTGCAGTCAGATTGGTGGATCACCAGACGGTAAAATCCCTGTGCTGCATCTTTGTATAATGTATTCTCTCCTGTGAAATAGCCTCCCAGTCCGTGGGCTGCTTGAATCACTTCATCCAGGGTGCGGAAAGAGAAAAGACGGATAAGGTCAATATCGGCTTCATTCTCCTGTGGTGCCTTTTCTTGTGTGGGTGCTTCCTTCTTCTCTGATGGCTTGGTCTGGGACTGAACCTTAGCTTCACACAGCTTCTGGATCAGATCGATAATATTGTCTGCACCATCCAACTGAATGGTATCCTTACGGTCGCTGCCTTTGTAAGGAGAGAACTTGGAAAAACGTGTATCTAACTCCTCCGGATCCTCTACTTTGGTAATGATCAGGACAATGCTCTCTGTACTTACCGGAATAGCCTCGATCATCAGTGGAATATTATCAGCTTCAAATCCAAACTGCATCTGGGCCTGCTGCATCATATCACGAAACAGCTGCTTGGCTTTGTCTGTACCATAGGCCAGTTCGCTGATCTGGATATGGTGTGTCTCCAGATCTTCTTTTGTCAGGGTGCAGCGAATCTGATTGTCATTAATCTTTTCTATCTTCATATCATCACATCCTATTCTTAAGTGGGAATGATTCCTGCCTAAAGTTCATTATATTTTATATTATATAGCATAAAAGTGCAAGAGGGAAGCTGCTTCTATTTCTTTGTTTATAAAATATTTAGAAACAAAATGAAAAAAAATTACTAACTGGCAAAAAAGACTTGCATATGTAAATGGAAACTGTATAATAGAACTCAGGAAAGACGGCCGGACGATCCATACAGGTTCAGTTACTATGAAACAAGGTATCAGCTTAAAGTATTAACATTATTTCACTACTGTGGACTTTGCCGATTTTGTCATGCAGCGTTCTTGCTGTGGCAGGGTACATATTTCCCCATAAGATGAAATGATCTGCCGGAAGTGTCTTTTCAGAACCAGTTGGTGTTTTCTGAAATAATCAGGAAAGGAGGTTAAGGCACGGAGAAGGATATATCACGTAAAAGAAAGAAAAAAGCCCGTAAAAGTCTGGAAAATGAACTTCTGGAATACCAGAATCAGGGGATCTACCTGTATCTGGAAGGAGAACCAAGTACGCCGAAATCCATTGCAAAAGCCTGTCAGATTGCAGAAGGCGGAGGTTATATGCGGGATTATACAGAAGATGAGCAGGGACGGATCGCCAGAGTGGACTTTGACTTTGTACTGGATGATCCTGACTTACAAAAGTAAATAGAATGCAGGGTAATCCCTTTGGCAGCAGGCTCCCCCTACTCAAAGCCGTGGTCCGAAGGGATTTCCTGCCGAAATGAAACGATCTGTGAAATATAATAATATGTGGAATAAAACAATATGTAAAATAATACAATACGTAAAATATAGTAATCTGTGAAATAAAAAGCTGGAAAAATGAACTTACTGTTAAATGCTATTAAAAAACAAATTTCTTAATGCAATTTATAATGGATATGATATAATGGGCGGTAGCAAACTCGAATTTGGAGAAAGGTTTTACTGAAAGGATAAAAGTATGGATAGAAAGAAAAAACCAGTAATACTGGTATGTGTACTGATTCTGGTGGTGGCCCTTGTAGGAGTGGCTGTTCACGTGATCATGAAGTATGTTCCTACCAGACAGAGAATGGATCTGAATGAATATTACGGACAAGTAGCTGACGGGCAGTGTGCCATTATTGTGGGTACAGAGCGTTTGGAGTCAAGAGGCCTTGTTTCCGATAATAAGACATATATTCCTATAGATGTTGTGGATTCATATATTAATCAGCGATACTACTGGGATTCTGAGGGACAGCAGGTACTGTATGCTACTCCCACCCAGCTGACCAGCCAGCCGGCACAGGTTGATTCGGGCAGTGAGGTATGGCTTAAAGATGGCGTTGTTTATTTAAGCGTTGATTATATTAAGCAGTATACAGATATTGACGCATACGTATATACAGATCCTGCCAGGATCACTATTCAGAAGCAGTTTTCAGGGATCCAGACTGTACAGGTACAGAAGGATACATATGTAAGGTATCAGGGTGGGATCAAGTCACCGGTTCTTACAAAGGTAAGTAAAGGGGATTCTCTGATTTTTATGCAGGAACTGGAGAACTGGACACAGGTTGCTACCTGGGACGGTTATATCGGATATATAGAGAAGAGCCGGATCAGTGTGCCAGAGGATACTACACTGGAGAGAGATTTCCAGGCAGAGCAGTATAATTACATTACCATGGATCAGAAGGTAAATATGGTATGGCATCAGGTGATGAGCCAGGAGGCTAACAGTACATTTGCAGAGGCTACCCAGAATATGACAGGTGTCAATGTGATCTCGCCTACCTGGTTTGCAGTGCAGGATAATGCAGGGAATATTTCTAATATAGCTACTGCAGATTATGTTGCACAGGCTCATGAGAAAGGACTGAAGATCTGGGGACTGGTTGATAATTTCAGTGAAAATGTGAATACTTCAGAGCTTCTGGCCAAGACAAGTGCAAGGCAGAATCTGATATCCCAGCTGGTAAATGCTGCTGTAGGCGCTGGGATCGATGGAATCAATGTGGATTTTGAATACCTGAAGGAAGATGTAGGGGTTCATTTCCTTGAATTTTTAAGAGAGCTTTCTATTGAGTGCCATAAGAACAATCTGGTGCTTTCTGTGGATAATCCACCGCCAGCAGAGTATACCAGCCATTATGACAGAGCAGAGCAGGGCAGAGTTGTGGATTATGTAGTGATCATGGGATATGACGAGCACTACGTAGGCTCTGAAGAAGCCGGTTCTGTTGCATCCCTTCCCTGGGTTGAGCAGGGGATCCAGGATACACTGGCAGAGGTTCCGGCAGAGCGTGTGATCAATGCTATGCCGTTCTACACAAGATTGTGGAAGACCGAGGCGGGTACATTGTCCAGTGAGGCAATTGGCATGGATGCGGCAGCAGAGGTGCTTACCACCAACAATGCAGAAACATATTGGGATAATACCACCAGCCAGCAGTATGGAGAATATGAGAAGGACAACTGCTCCTATAAGATCTGGGTAGAGAATGCAGATTCTATTGCTGCTAAGGTACAGCTTGCTGTGAAGTACAATCTGGCAGGTGTTTCTGCCTGGAAGCTGGGCTTTGAGAACAGCGGGATCTGGCAGGTGATTTCTGATAATCTGGCAGCCGCTCAGTAAGAAAGCAGGATTTTAACAGGACGATAATAAATGCATTCCTTTAGGCATATAAATAACAGGAATATGCCAAAGGGGTGCGTTCATGAAAAAATACAGAATGGAACTGATCATGGCCTGTCTGATGCTGGTAAGCTTTTACCTGCTGTCAAGACAGGCCGCTGTTGTATCTGTAAGCAGCAAGAAAGTGCCAAAAGGACAGGAGAAAGGTGTTATTGTAATCGATGCAGGACATGGAGGAGAGGATCCGGGGATGATCGGCATCAAGAATCTGGAAGAAAAAGGAATCAACCTGCAGATAGCAAAGAAGCTGTGCGCCCATCTGGAAAAAGAGGGATATACCGTGGTGATGACCAGAGAAAAGGATCAGGGGCTGTATGGAGAAAGCAGAAACAACCGGAAAGCCCAGGATATGCAGAAAAGAATCCGGATCATTAAGGAAACAACCCCCTTATTGACGGTAAGCATCCATCAGAACAGTTATCAGGATCCGGAGGTGAAAGGCCCTCAGGTTTTTTACTATCAGGACTCAACGGAAGGACAGAAGCTGGCACAGATCCTGCAGACAGAACTGAATCAGCAGCTGACTGTAGACAGACCAAGGGAAGCAAAGGGGAATAAGACCTATTATCTTTTAAAGCGAAGCGAAGGGATCCTTACGATCATAGAGTGTGGATTTCTTACAAATCCGGAGGAGGCCAAACTTCTTGTACAGGAAGAATATCAGGAAAAGCTGGCAGAAGCTATTGCTGACGGGATCATCCGATACCTGGAAGAGAGCCCTGCCGGGGGTGTACAAACTGAACAAAATAAGATATAATATGAGCCGTAAATGGACGAAAGAATGGAGTAAAATATGCTGGGAATTATATATCTTGTTTTATGTATATTGATAGGAAAAGAGATCACATCTGTGCTTCTGTCAGATGGCAAAGCAGATGGCACAGGGTTTAACAGGATCTGGATCACAGCACCTGCTTCCTTTGGGATTGGCACACTGTTCCTTACCTGGGCTGTTTACATTATTTCCTGGTTTGCAAGTGTGAAAGGCGGGATGGAGCATCCTCTTTTTATGGGAAATCTTGTGGTGATGGCAGCTGCACTGCTTTTTCTTGTGTGGCTGTATGCCGTAAGGTTCCGCAGCCATCAGTCTTTATGGGCATTAAAGAAAGAGACTGCTGACAGCCAACGTCTGATCAGAGAGGCTGTCTTTTTCGGGATCTGCTTTTTGTTCCTCACCTGGATCATGTTTTATACCTTCCATTTGAGTGGAGGGTATCTGTATTCCGGATATACAGTTTATGGGGATTATGCACCCCATACGGCTATGATGCGTTCCTTTTCACTGGAGAATAATTTTCCTACCCAGTATCCTCACTTTGGAGGAGCAGACGTAAAATACCATTTTATGTTTCAGTTTTTGTCAGGAAATCTGGAATATCTTGGTCTTCCTATAGATATTGCATACAATAGCGTCAGTATTCTTTCCCTTCTTGGCTTTTTTATGATTCTTTACAGCCTTGCATTTCGGATTGCAGGGGGTATGGGAGCAGGGATATTGTCAGTAGTGTTTATGATCTTCCGGAGTGGAACTGCATTTTTTGTATTTGCATGGGAACATATCCAGGCAGGAGATCTATGGGAGATTTTTAAAGCAAATACCTCTTTTATTGGTTATACCACTAATGAGAACTGGGGATTATGGAATTTTAACGTATATCTGAATCAGAGACATTTAGGTTTTGGCTTGCTTCTGGTGGCTTTGGCTTTGTGGGTATTTCTGGATTGGCTGGAGGCAGGGGCAGATCATCAGGAGAAAGGCTTTAAATGGCTGAAATGCAGGTTTACGACCAGGGAAGCATGGCTTCCCAAAGATCCGGAGCGGGCACTTTTAATGGGCCTTGTGCTTGGGCTGGCTTCTTTCTGGAATGGGGCAGCAGTGATCGGCGGTTTGCTGATATTGTGTGGCTTTGCCCTGTTTTCTGACGGAAAGCTTGATTATGCATTAACTGCAGGAGTGACGGTTCTTTTTACAATGATCCAGTCAAAGATTTTTGTAACCGGATCTGTGGTTTCGCCATCCTTCTATTTTGGATTCCTGGCAGATGATAAAACCATGTGGGGAAGCCTGGTATATCTGTTTAAGATCACAGGCCCTGTATTTCTGGGGGTTATTTTGCTGCTGGTGTTTATGAAAAGAAGGCAGAGGGCAGCAGCAGTGGCTTTTCTCATGCCGGTTTTGTTTACTTTTACCATATCACTTACTCCGGACATTAACGTAAACCATAAGTATGTGATGATCGCGTATGCATTTATGACTATTTTCTGGGGATGGGTTGTATGCGGCCTTTGGAAAAAGAAAATTCCGGGGAAAATATGTGCCATTCTTTTGACAGTCAGTCTTACTCTTACTGGGATTTACGATTTTGTGGTGATCCTGAAGGATAATGATTCCATGCACCGGGTATCTGTGAATATGAACAGCACACTGACAAAATGGCTAAGTGAGAATCTGACAGATCAGGATCTGATTCTTACACCAGAGTATAGTATGAATGAGGTGACTATGTCCGGTGTGATGATGTATCTGGGATGGCCTTATTATGCCTGGTCAGCAGGATATGATACCAATTACAGGGCAGCGCAGGCTGTGCAGATCTATACTGCTCAGGATCAGGAGATTTTAGAGAAAACCGTGGCCGAAGAGAAGATTACATATATCCTGTATGAAGAAGGGATGGAATTTGAGCAGCAGGCATGTAGGGAAGATCTTATTGAAATGACGTATCCTCTGGTTTATACTTCAGATGACGGACGGATCAGGATCTATCAGACAACAGAGGAATATAAAGAAAAAGGGGCAGTATGATGGAAGCAGAAATCACAAATGCAACAAAAAAAGGAAAAACAGTGGGAAAGAAAAGAATCTTGCAGCTTCTGCTGGCAATTGCCCTGATCGGAGGCTCCGCATATCTTTTGAAAGGAGATGTGTGGACGTTCTGGACCTGGTGGCTTCTTGCCGGTGTGCTGGGACTTTGTGCCATTCCATTGACAGGGAGGCTTTTTCAGGGATTTGCGGATAAAGGCTGGATTTTTTCCAAAGCCCTTGCAATTGCGGTTACCGGATTTTTTACCTGGTTTCTGGTGTCGATTAAGCTTGCAGCATTTACCACACTTACCTGTGTGGCAGTAGTATTGATTTTTGTTGTGTGCTGTATCCTGCTTTTTCTGCATCAGAGCAGACAGGGGATCTGGTGTATGCCGGAAGGCCATGGAGATCTGATTTTTTGGGAAGAAGTGATCTTTTTTGCAGCATTTCTTATGTGGACTTATTTTGCAGGTTTTCATCCACAGGCATATGGAACAGAAAAGTTTATGGATTATGGCTTCATGGAAGCTATGATGCGAAGCACTACGCTGCCGGCTACTGATCTGTGGTATTCTCAGGGGAAGATCAATTATTATTATGGCGGCCAGTATTTTGCAGTCTTTCTTACAAAGCTGTCTGTTACCAAGGTGGCAAAGACCTATAACCTGATGCGTACTTTTGTAGCAGCTTTTGCATTTGCAATGCCTTTTTCGCTGGTTTATCAGATGGTAAGAGACCGGATGTACGGACAGCTTACAGGGAAGAAGCGGTGTGTACCGCCAATAGCCGGACTGACTGCAGGAATTTCCCTGTCTTTGGCAGGAAATGGACACTATATCGTATACCGGTGGGTACTTCCCTGGATCCAAAAGCTACAGGGCGTGGAAAGCGATTCCGGTTACTGGTTCCCGGATGCTACCCGCTACATCGGATATAATCCTTACAGGGAAGAGGATCGGACGATCCATGAGTTCCCAAGCTATTCCTTTGTACTTGGGGATCTTCATGCCCATGTGGTAAATATCCTGTTTGTACTTTTACTGATCGGTATCCTGTATGCATGGATGAAGAAAATGAAAGCCCAAAGGCTGGATCAGGTAGATCTTCGTACATTTGCTTTCTGGAAAAGAGAAATGTTATCCCCCTATCTGCTGCTTGCAGGCTTGCTTCTTGGAATGTATCAGTGGACGAATTTCTGGGATTTTGTTATTTATTTTGTAGTTACCGGCGGAGTGGTGCTGTTTGGAAATATTGTACGGCTGGGCGGCAGGATCCGTAAGATCCTTGCTGTTACCATTGTACAGGCTTTAGAGCTTTTGGCAGTTTCCTATCTGGTGATCCTTCCTTTTACCATTCAGTTTGACAGTATGGTAGATGGTGTAGGAATAGCCAAATATCACAGCTATTTTTATCAGCTCCTTGTTTTGTGGGGGATTCCTGTATTGCTTGTTCTTGTATTTGTGGTTTCACTTTTAAGGGAAAAGCTGAAGCAGGTGGAGCATAAAAGCTTGTATAGTCTGATGGCTGCCACAGATGTACCGGATCTGTTTGCCCTGATCACCGGATTATGTGCCGTTGGATTGATCCTGATCCCGGAACTGGTATATGTAAGGGATATTTATGAGAATGGCAATGCAAGAGCCAATACCATGTTTAAGCTTACTTATCAGGCGTATATCCTGTTTGCCCTGACTATGGGATATGGGATTTACCGGCTGCTTATAGTGACCAGGAACAAGCTATCCAAAGTATTGGCAGGCGTTGTGCTGTTCTTCCTTGTGTGTACCTTTGGATATTTGGGGAACAGTGTAAAGGCCTGGTTTGGGGATGTGTGGAAGGTCAGCGATTACCAGGGGCTGGATGCCACCACATTCCTGGAACAGCAGGTTCCTGAGGATGCAGCTGCCATCCGGTGGCTGAGGGCAAATATTACAGGTTCGCCGGTTGTACTGGAAGCACCGGGAGACAGCTACACCAAGTATGAACGTGTGTCTGCAGCTACAGGTCTTCCTACGGTGATCGGCTGGAGAGTCCATGAATGGCTGTGGAGAAGCAATGTAGCTGATGTGGATTTTAAAGCAGAGGATGTAAGGCGGATCTATACGTCCACAGACGAAGACCAGGTTAAGCGTCTTTTGACCAATTATGATGTTTCCTATATTTTCGTTGGTTCCACGGAACGGGAAAAGTATGGTGACAGTTTAAATGAAGCTTTGCTTCAAAGTCTTGGAACTGTGGTTTTCCAGGATGAGACCTATGACACATATATCATTAAGGTGGATGGGGTTAATTAAAAAGAAAGTGAGATAAAGAAGGCTGAGAATATATGAGAGCAGAAGTAGTAGCAATGACAGGGGAGTGTCTGAATCATGAGGCTTTGAAAAGAGCAGGAGAGATCCTGAAAAATGGCGGATTGGTGGCATTTCCTACAGAAACAGTTTACGGGCTTGGAGGTGATGCATTGAATCCCCAGGCTTCCAAAAAAATCTATGCAGCAAAGGGGCGTCCTTCGGACAATCCACTGATCGTTCATATTGCAGATATGGACAGCCTATACCGGATCGTAAAGACAGTACCGGAAAAGGCCAGGATATTGGCAGGGAAATACTGGCCAGGTCCTTTGACTATGATTTTTCAGAAATCTGATATTGTGCCGATGGAGACTACAGGAGGACTGGATAGTGTTGCTGTGCGTTTTCCAAGTGATCCGGTAGCAGCAGCGCTGATCCGTGCTGCCGGTGGGTATGTGGCTGCACCAAGTGCCAATACATCAGGAAGACCAAGTCCGACTACTGCACAGCATGTGGAAGAAGATCTGGGAGATGCCATTGATATGATCATTGACGGCGGGGCTGTAGGGATCGGTCTTGAGTCAACGATTGTGGATTTTACAGAAGAGATCCCTGTGGTACTGCGCCCGGGATATATTTCCCTGGAAATGCTTCAGGACACGCTGGGGGATGTACGGATGGATCAGGGGCTGATACGGTCAGATAGTTCAGTGCGTCCGAAAGCACCTGGAATGAAGTACCGTCACTACGCGCCAAAAGCGGATCTGGCAGTAGTAGAAGGACAGGCTGAGAAAGTGGTAGCCAGGATCAACGAAATGACAGAAGCAGATCTTGCAAATGGAAAAAGGGTGGGAATCATTGCTGCACAGGAATCCTGTTCCTTGTATCCAAAGGGAACGGTAAAGTGCATTGGTAGCCGTGAAAAAGAAGAAACCATTGCTCATAATCTTTATGAGATCCTCAGGGAGTTTGACCAGTGCCAGGTGGATCAGATCTATTCAGAGGCATTTTACACTCCCCAGATGGGGCAGGCTATCATGAACCGGCTTTTAAAGGCTGCAGGCCATAAAGTAATAAGCGTATAGCTATATAAAAAACAGCGCACATTTTTTTGAAAAATAGCATACAGGAGGGTTTTACATGGGAAACAAAAATATGAAAAAAGAAGATTATCTTTCCTGGGACGAATATTTTATGGGAGTGGCCATACTGTCAGGCATGCGTTCCAAGGATCCCAACTCCCAGGTAGGATCATGTATCGTCAGCGAGGATAATAAGATCCTTTCCATGGGATATAATGGATTCCCAAAGGGCTGCTCAGATGATGAATTTCCCTGGGCCAGGGAAGGAGTGCCCTTAAATACTAAATACTTGTATGTGACCCACAGCGAGTTAAATGCAATCCTGAATTACCGTGGGGGAAGCTTGGAGGGAGCAAAATTATATGTTTCTCTTTTCCCCTGCAATGAATGTGCGAAAGCCATTATTCAGGCAGGCATCAAAACTGTAGTCTATGACAGTGACAAATATGCAGATACTCCGGCGGTGATCGCATCCAAACGGATGATGGATGCAGCGGGTGTGCGTTATTATCAGTACAGCCGCACAGGCAGGAAGATTGAACTGGATGTGTAAGGACGCCTTTCACAGATTGGAAATGATACAGTGTGCGATTATAAAGTAGGAAATTATGTAATAAGATAACTTTAATTTTCCGATATACATTTCCAATGATTCAATCACTTTTGGCTAATGTATGAAGCTGGAAAGCTGATTGCATTTGTGGATGGATTTGTAACAGATGAATCGGATTTAACAGATGAAATGTATAAGAATGCAGCTATGCATGACGAAAATGGTGCATGGCATCAGATGCGGCTGGCTTTTTGACAGGTAATACCAATAAAGATGGTTGACTTTATAATATATTCTTTTTATAATTATTTCATAGAAAGGGTGCAGCGTGGCACATAGACAGGAATGTCTGTGTGCTTTTTTTACTTTATTCTTGGGTTATGGAGGGAAAATATGGCAGCTTTTGAGAGAATCTGTTCGGGAATTCCGGATATGGATCAGGCACTGGATAATATCCGGCTGGGGGATAATGTGGTCTGGAGAGTTTCAAATCTCCAGGAATTCAGGTATTTCTGCGAACCTTATATAGAGCAGGCAATCAAGGACAATAGAAGAATTGTATATTTTCGATTTGCCAGTCATGAGCCGCTGGTAAAAGAATGTCCACAGGTAGAACGTATAGAAATTCCCTTATCACACAGGTTTGAGGATTTTACTGTGAAAATACATAAAATCATTGAAAAAGAAGGTTTTGATGTATTTTATGTATTTGACTGTCTTTCAGAACTTCAGACAGCCTGGGCAACAGACCTTATGATGGGAAACTTCTTTCGTGTTACGTGTCCGTTCCTTTTTACACTGGATACAGTTGCATTTTTTCCAATTATCAGGGGAAAACATTCTTTTCATGCAGTAAAGAAAATATTAAATACTACACAGTTGCTTCTGGATGTCTATTCTGACAGGAGAAACACATACGTCCGTCCTGCAAAAGTGTGGAACAGAGATTCGGAAACCATGTTTCGACCACATATTTATAACAGAGAAACAGGTGCATTCCGTCCGATCCTGGATGGAGTACAGTCCAGCCGTTTTTATCAGGTTCTTGACAAATTTCAGAGAACAGGTGAAGAGCAGTTTACAGATTCCTGGAATCGGTTTTTCAACACAGCAAAAATGTTATATGACAATCATATGAATACAGATGATGCCTGTAATACCATGTGTAATATTATGATGACCAGAGATGAAAAGATGCGTTTTATGGTGAAAAAGCACTTTACGCCACAGGATTATTTTAATGTTCGAAATCATATGATTGGAACAGGTATGATTGGTGGAAAAGCATGTGGAATGCTGCTTTCCAGAGCAATTGTCCGAAATCTGGCACCGGACATTGATGAGGTGCTTGAACCTCATGATTCCTTTTTTATCGGATCTGATGTTTATTATACTTACATTGTAGATAATGGATTCTGGGATATCCGTGTTCGTCAGAGAGAGGAAGAGGAATACTTTTCGCTGGCAGAAGAATTTGCACAGAAGCTAAAAAATGGTGTCTTTTCAGAAGAAATGCAAAATCAGTTTCTGCATATTCTGGAATACTATGGACAGGATCCTTTTATAGTACGCTCCAGCAGTATTCTCGAGGATGGTTTCGGCAATGCATTTGCAGGAAAATATGAGTCAGTTTTCTGCGCCAACAGGGGAACTCTGGAAGAGCGCCTTCTGGAGTTTGAAAACGCAATAAGGACTGTATATGCCAGTTCCATGAGTCTGTCGGCACTGGATTACAGAAAGCGGAGAGGACTTGACAAACGGGATGAACAGATGGCACTTCTTGTACAGCGCGTTTCTGGCTCTTACTATGGATCTTATTATATGCCATGTGCAGCGGGAGTTGGGTACTCTTACAGCCCTTATAAGTTTTTAAAGCAGATCGATCCAAAAGCAGGAATGCTGAGGCTGGTTATGGGTCTTGGAACAGCAGCAGTGGATCGCACGGAAGGTTCTTATCCCCGGCTTGTCAGTCTGGATATGCCACAGGCAACAAGCTGTACAACCATTGCAGAGAAACATCAGTTTTCGCAGCGAAAAGTAGAAGCAGTGGATACCTCAGGACACTGCGTGAGACAAATGTATCTGGATCAGATCGAAGGATTCCTTCCGGAATACCTTGCCAATATTCTTCTGGATCATGATTTTGACGCAGAAAGATCATTCAGGGAGAGGGGAATAGACAGATCCGTTTGTTTTATTGCGTGCAGTGGTATAGTAAAGAATCAGATTCTGATGAAGCAGATACAGGATATTATGCAGCTGCTCCAGAAAGAATATGAATATCCGGTTGATATCGAATTTACGGTGAACCTTTCAGAAACAGGAGAATATTCCATAAACCTGTTGCAGTGCCGGCCACTGAAGGTGTTTAAGGATATCGGAAAAGCACTGATTCCGGAGGATATTGCAGAAGAAAAAATAATTCTGGAGAATGTGCATTCTTCGATGGGACTGTCCAGAAATGTGAAAATCGATCACATTGTTCTGGTTGATCCGATTGCATACTATAATATGCCGTATGTCAGAAAGCCAAACGTGGCGAAACTGATCGGAACAATAAACTGGAAATACAAAGAAAAAAATAAGCATATGCTTCTTATGGTTCCGGGGCGTATAGGTACATCTTCTCCGGAACTTGGTGTTCCGACAACATTTGCAGATATCAGTGAATTTGAAGCAATCTGTGAGATAGAAGAGAAAAAGGCGGGATATAATCCGGAACTTTCGTATGGAAGCCATATTTTTCAGGATCTGGTAGAAGCAGAGATATTGTACACCGCAGTATTTGCCAATGAAAAAACGTTACGGTTTGCACCGGAAAAACTGGCAGAATATCCTGATATTGTAAGCCTGTTTACGGAGGATCCTGAGTTGAAGCAGGTTGTTCATGTGTATGATATGAGTAAAGTATCATGCGAACTGTGTAATGATCTGCAGAACGAAAGACTGGTACTTTATCAGCAGTAAAATAAAAAAGGGGCTGTTGCAAAATAGATGATTACTCATCTATTTTGCAACAGCCCCCCTTAGCTGCCTAAAAGCAAAGACAGGCGGGGCTGTCAATAGCGGACGTAGCCCGTTCATTTTACTGTGGACTAATATGTGTTGCATTTTTTTGCTTTCTTAATTCTGTTCCCACTAACACAATAGATAGCACAAACGCTGAAAAATCAGCAACAGGCCCCGCAAGCAATACTCCCATAATTCCGAAACGAAGCGGGAGCAGCAGGGTAAACGGAATCAACAAAAAGGTCTGCCTTGTTAATGCCAACAGAGCACCTCTTAACGATTTTCCTATTGCGGTAAAAAAACTGGAAGAAAGCAACTGCACACCATTTACCAACACCATGAAAAGATAGGTACGCATGAACAAAACAGCAAATTCAAAATACAGCTTGTCACCGTTTCCGAATAGCGAAATGATAGATTGCGGGAAAAATTGAAATGCGATGAAAGCAATAGTGGAAACAACAAGGTTCCATTTTACCGCAAGCAGGTAAGCCTCCCGTACACGATGGTATTGCCTTGCCCCATAGTTGAAGCCGATAATCGGCTGTGTTCCCTGCGAGATTCCTACAACAATCGCAAGGATTATGGCATTTGTTTTCATAACGATTCCGCAAGCAGCTAAGGGAATATCTGTTCCATATTTTGTTAATGCGCCGTAATAAGTCAACGAATTGTACTGAATGATTTGAATCACGGTAACTGCAATCTGGTTTGAGCTGCTGCTGATTCCCATGCTGCAAATTTTCATGCTTTCTTTGATGTCCAATAAAAACGACTCTTTTTCAAAATGGATTGTTTGGAAACGCCATAGATAACGGAGTGCGAGTATGAAGGAAAAAACTTGCCCAATAACTGTTGCCCAAGCTGCGCCGGCAATCCCCCAATCGCAAACAAAAATAAAAATGGGGTCAAGAATGGTATTGATAATAGCTCCCACAACCATGCAGACCATTGAATACTTTGGTTTTCCATCTGCTCGAATCAAATTGCTCATACCATTCGTTACAATGAGAAACGGCATTCCAATCAATGTTATGCTGGCATACTGCTTTGCATATGGAAATACATCTGTTGTTGCCCCAAATGCCTTTAGGAGCAAAGACAGAAAAGTTTCTCCAACCAGCAAATAAATAATTCCGAAAATTCCCATCAGAACAATACCATTTCCCGCTGCTTTGGCGGCAGCTTTCGGCTCTTTGCGTCCAAGACAGAGGGAAACACAGGAAGCACTGCCAATTCCGACCAGTAGTGCAATGGCAAGGCAGATGGTAGAAAACGGGTAGGCAACATTGGTTGCTGCATTTCCCAAATAACCGACCCCTTGACCAATAAAAATCTGATCCACAATATTGTAGATTGAGCCGACAAGAGACGCCACAATACTGGGAACAGCAAAATTTTTCAACAGCTTTGAAATTTTTTCATAGCCCAGAGGATTTTCAGTCATTGAACTCCTCCCCCCTTCTCTCTATATGGAGTTCCGATGTGATATTTCTGCCCGCCTGTATTAAGAAATCCATAAAAAGGTTCTGCTCGGATTCGCTCATACCCTGCAATAAAAGAGCTTCTGTCTTTTCACATATCATCTGTATCTCGTCAATAATAGACAATGCTCTTTCTGTAGGATACAATTTACATGTCCGCTTATCCTTATCATTGGGAGAACGTGTAATCATTCCCTGCTTTTCCAATGTCGCAACCGTCCGTACAATATTGCTTGGATGAACATAGAACATATTCAACAAAGAATCTTGTAGAATACCGGGCGAACGACAGATTTTGATTAAGAACATATATTGACTGTTGTTGATTCCATAGGGGGCAAGTTGCTTGTCCAAATAGATTTTGTAAAATCGGTCTGTTACGGAAAGCCATTTTAATAGTTGCATAGATATATACCTCCAATCAGAACGCATTATACATCAGTATGCGTGCGCACGCAAGTATTTTTTCTGCCAACAAATATTTCCAAATTAAGGTATTGAATCCTTATCGTGTTTTTGTAGATAGGTATGAGAGGTCTTTTGGTCTTTGTTTTCTTTGGTTCGGAATAGTGTGGTGCTGGCGGTCTATCTCTTGTTTTCGGTTGCTTGCTTCTTTACCGTAAATGAGCATTATGATAAGGGTTATAACATCGTAGCATACCAGCGAGGCGATGGGAAGGAAATGGCCGGAGCCTATACAGAAAGTAAAAGGCAGCAGCGGTTATTATCAGAAGCAGGATGCGGTACGACCGGATAAGGATTACAGCTATAAGATCCGTTTTACCAGCTCAGACGGGGGAAAGACCAGGGATCTGGTTTTTCTGGATATTCTGGAAAATGCGTGGAATGTGGACGGAAACCAAAGTGAAGGATGGCAGGGCTGCTTTAAAGGAGTGCAATATCGATTGCCTGCCAACCAGGGTATTGATGTAAAAATCCTGTATTCCACAGCACAGGGGCTGAATTAGTCCAAAGACAGGATATGGACCTGCGGAAACAGGTGAGCTTCAAATTCTGTTGCTTTTTGGGGCACTGCTGCTGATTGTTGCGCTAAGTGTTAAAAAGAAAAGAAGATAAGTGAAATCAAGAAACAGCTACTGTATACTTTCTTTATACAGAAAGATATATAGTAGCTGTTTTTATGTACAGGTGGATAGTTTTTTTTATTCTTATTCCTCTATGTTAAAGTGTATTTTCAGTGCAAAAAAGGGACTGTCAAACGACAGTCCCTGGAGCCTATACTACCATAAATTGAACGAGAAATCGGAATAGAGGGGAGTTGGCTGTCCAATATAATAGTAGCGGTAGTCAGAACCTGGTGCTTTGTAATATTTTGGCTTCTTCGTTGTATGGTAGGTAACGTCGATTGAAACGGCGTTTTTCAGAGAAGCCTTCTGTCCGTTTTTGATCTTCTTAGTGAACGCTTTGTTGCCCTTTCTATAAGCAATTTCAATAAAATCTATTTTATAATTTTTAGCAGCAGCAACCTTTATCTGTGTTTTTCCGGAACGGGAAATCTTGGCACCATATTGCCAGTAACCATTGATTTCAGAAGCGTAATCTTTTGAGCCAACTTTAAAGGATTTAAAAACGGCAGGGTGCTGTTTGAAGGTTACTTTACAGGACAGTTTATAGCTTTTTCCATTTTGATTAACTACAAAGCTGAAGGTGGATTTTTCTCCGACTTTAACCTTGTGGCCTTTTATGTGAAACTTCGTGCTTGTGCCAATCTGGATCGCATTTAATCCTTGACGTTTGTAAGCTGTGTAGTATGTGTTGGATGATTTTATGTTGGTAATGGTCGCTGTAGATGAAAGATTTTTGATGTAAATAAAACCGTATACAGATGTGTCATCGACACCCTTGAACGGAGCTGATCTCTCAAAATAAAGGGTCTGGGTCTTAGGGCAAACAGGTGCTTTGGCAGCTGCATTTGCCAGTAATGGAGTGATAGCGACTAACAACAGACATACAAGAAAGCCGCAAAGTGTCTTTTTCATTTTCTTCATTTCATTTTCCTCCTTTTTGCATTAATGATGGTGAATCTTTCTTATCCTTTCAGATGGATTTTAACCTGTGTTTGTATTATACCGCTTATAATCAGTATGGTCAATAGAGTGTACCGATTAGATACGGTATACGATAATCTAAAAAACGATTGCATATCCTTTTTTCCTGTAGTATCATCCAATTAACAAACAGACATATTTAAATGGAATGCGGTTCATATCCGCAGCGGCGTCCTTGCCACCGTAAAGTCGGGTCTTTTTATATGTGTCTCATCGTGCATTTCTTATCTCAGGGGCGATATAAAATGCATAACCAAGAATAGCTTTAAACGCTATTCTTAATGTTTATGCCCTCTTTTCAGAGGGTATTTTTTATACGAAGGAGGAATAATAACATGAAACACCGTCAATCCCGTTTTCTGGCACTGCTTCTTACTGCAGCTATGACATTAAGTTCTCCGGCTGCTGCTTTTGCCGGTGCTACAGACGATAC
This sequence comes from Blautia ammoniilytica, assembly GCF_025566965.1. Lineage (NCBI taxonomy): Bacteria > Bacillati > Bacillota > Clostridia > Lachnospirales > Lachnospiraceae > Blautia > Blautia ammoniilytica. The sequence goes on from NZ_JAOQJL010000001.1 coordinate 144,522, forward strand.
TTGGTTCTCTGATGGGTTTGAGAATTTTACAAGTACACCAGATGAAAACGAAGAATCGGAAACTATTACTTTTAGTGATAAGGAAAATACCTGCTCCCCGTCTGAAGAATCTGCTTCTGAAGAATTCCTTACAGAGGATGTTCCTTCAGATTTTGCAGATACATCAGATTTTTTCACAACAATAACTGATACAAACAGCTCTATCGGTGAAAAGACCGAATACACAGATGCCTCTTACGATACGGATAATTTCACTTTCAGCGGTGGAGCCGGGCATATCACAATCACCTGTCCCACTATAGAGATCAAAAATGGCGTTATCTATGGAAATATCCGCTTTTCCAGCAGTTCTTATACCCAGCTGGAATCTAATGGAGTCACCTATTCTCCGGTTTCTACTGAAAATGGATCCCTGTTCCAGATCCCTGTAGTTTTAAATGAAGATATGGAAATTGCCGGAACTACCATAGCAATGGGAGCGCCACATACCATCACTTATACCATTCATATTTCTCTTGATGCTACCAAATTGCAAAAATCTTCCCCAGAAGATACTGCCGCAAAGTGGATCAAAGACAACTGCGATAACATCTTTGCAGACTGTTCCGA